>JAMWCK010000037.1 GCA_023819625.1 Candidatus Omnitrophota bacterium
GCACGTACCCCAGCGGATATTATCTATAAAGATGCTATAAATCAGTGGAAAAAGAAAAGAAAAACAGAGGTGCGGATAACCGTTGATGCCGCTGATTCCACATGGAGGGGAAACGTTGGTTTAGTTACTACGCTGCTTATTAAAGACTTACCTATAGAATTAAAAAATGCGGTTTCTGTGGTTTGCGGTCCACCGATAATGATGAAATTTGTTACCTTAAAATTATTGGATTTAGGATTTAGTCCTGGTGATATATATCTTTCTATGGAAAAGAATATGTCTTGCGGTTTGGGTAAATGTGGACACTGTCGGATTGGTAAGTTCTATGCCTGTAAAGACGGACCAGTATTTACCTATGAACAATTGAAGGATATACCGGATATTTGGGACTGATTAGGAGTGAGGGTAGGAAGAAGATGAAGAGATTATTTATAGATTTAGAGATTTGTAGCCAGTGTAAAGAATGTTTGGTCTGTTGCGATTACTTTTACCATCCACAGAATAACGGCATTACAAGTTTACGCGAATATGCTACCTTTGCTATTATCTGCCGGCATTGCGAAGAGGCACCTTGCGTTGCCGCCTGTTATCGCTATGCCTTAGAAAAACAGGCTGATGGAATCTTAAAACGCTATAGAATGCGCTGCACGAGTTGTAAGTCCTGTAGTATTGCCTGTCCCTTTGGGACAATCCTTGCGGATTTTATTCCTTATCTGGATTCTGCCTGTGATTATTGTCTGGGTCTAAAAGGACAACTACCTAAATGTGTAAGTAGCTGTCCAAAGAAGGCAATTGAGATAAAGGAAATAGAAGAGGATTTAGAGAAAAATATTTATCTTGTGGGTGAACATCTGGCAGTTCATACCTTAAGGTGGTCAAGAGAGGATATCACGTTCGTAAAGAAGAAATGAGTTCGTTATAGCGTTAAATACAATTAAGACCTGATGATTAAATTATTATTTAACTATTTAATCTTTCCGGGTTTTTTATTTAGTGCTGTGATCGGATTTTTAGCCGGTTGGTTGGAGAGAAAGATTAGTGCCCGCATACAATGGCGCAAAGGTCCACCCTGGTATCAGAACTTTGTAGATTTTCTAAAATTACTGGGTAAAGAGACCATCGTTCCGCAAGGGGCAAAACTAACTTTCTTATTATCACCATTTATGGGATTGTTAAGCGTGATTTTGGTCTCGACAATCTTGGGTTTGAGTATCCGCTTGCCTTTAGAAAGTTTTATGGGAGATTTGATTGTGGTTTTATATCTTTTAGTTATTCCGGCTATTGCCTTGATTGTTGGCGCATCTAGTTCTGGTAATCCCCTTGCCTCTATTGGTGCCTCACGCGAAATGAAGTTAGTTTTGGCTTATGAATTACCCTTTATTTTATCTGTAATTACGGCGGTGATTAAATCTGGGGGAGCGATCCAGTTGGGTTTAATCTTAAATCATCAACTCAGTTTTGGCTCAAATATTATTTCTTTATCCGGGGTAATAGCATTTATTGTGGCGATAATTTGTCTACAGGCAAAGCTGGGTTTGGTTCCCTTTGATGTCTCGGAAGCAGAACAAGAAATTATGGCCGGTACTTTGATTGAATATTCAGGGTTGCCGCTGGCGATATTTAAGTTGACCAAGGCAATTTTACTTTATACAATACCTGTATTGTTGATAGTTTTATTTTTAGGTAAAGACCTAAGCCCTGCGTTTTTGGTAGCCAAATATATAGGGATATTACTGGTAATTATTCTGATTAAAAATACTAATCCGCGTCTACGTATTGACCAGACATTGAAATTTTTCTGGGGATCGGCTACAATTTTGGCCATTGTTGCCGTAATTTTAGCGTTATGGGGTTACTAGCGTTACTTGCGTTATAGCGTTAAACGCAATAATACTAGCAGTCTATGACGCAATAACTAAACATGAATCTTAAACTAAAAGCATTAACTAAATCCCTTTGGGTTTTTCATGCCGCATGCTCTCCTTGTAATAATTGCGATATTGAGATTCTTGACCTCTTGACTCCGCGTTATGATGTAGAAAGATTTGGTATAACTTTAGCCGCAAGTATTAGGCATGCGGATGTGCTTTTGGTTACCGGTGTGCCCAATTATAAAACTAAAGAAAGACTAAAAAGACTTTATCAGCAGGCGCCCAAGCCCTGTTTAGTCGTGGCGGTTGGCAGTTGCGCCTGCGGAAGGGTTTGTTTTAAGGATTCATATAATAGTCCGTGTGCTGTGGATGAGGTAGTTCCAGTAAGTGCCTATATCCCGGGTTGTCCACCTAAGCCTGAGGCGATAATTGCCGGGATATTAAAGTTAATAAAAAGTTTAAAGATCTAAAGTTATGGGGCTAAGCGAGCAGATAAAAGAAAGATTAAAAGAAAAGATAACCAACTGGTATCAACATTCACCCCACAGGATTTATATTTCGATAAGACCACAAGACTTAAAAGAAATAAGTTACCTTTTGTTTAAGGAGCTGAATTTAAGATTTGCCACCGCAACGGCCTTAGATACACCCAAAGGCATTGAGATACTTTACCACTTTAGTTTTGATAAGACAGGTGAGATATTCTCCCTGCGTGTTTTAATTGAAGACAAAAAAAATCCCTGGATAGAGTCTCTTGCTACTTTATTTCCCGCTGCTGAATGGATTGAACGCGAGATGTGGGAGATGCTGGGGGTTAATTTTGTGGGGCATCCTAATCTAAAACACCTACTGCTTATTGACGATTGGCCAGAAAATAAATATCCATTAAGAAAGGATTAGCATCTGTTTGCGTTAATGCAATAAACGGCAACAAACATCAATAAACAAATATGTCGCATAAGGTTATCATACCTATCGGTCCGTATCATCCTTTACAAGAAGAGCCGGAGTTTTTCCGGCTTTATGTAGAGGGTGAAAAGGTAGTGGATATCGATATTGTTATCGGCTATATGCACCGCGGGATTGAAGAGCTCTGTGAACATAAACATTTTGACCAAGTATCTTTCTTGGTTGAGCGTATCTGCGGTATCTGCTCAACAAGTCATCCTTTCGCCTATGTCAATGCCATGGAAGACCTTGCTAAAATAAAGATTCCAGAGAGAGCCCTTTATATTCGCACAATTATTGCCGAGATGGAGAGGCTCCATAGTCATCTTCTCTGGTTAGGTTTAGCCGGCCATTTTATCGGCTATAATACTATTTGGATGTGGGCCTGGCGTTACCGTGAGCCGATTCTTGATTGTTTTGAGATGATTACGGGTAACCGCAACCACTATGCCATGATGAAGATTGGTGGGGTGCGTCGCGATATAGAGGATGGCCATCTGTCGGCATTAAAGAAGATGCTTGATGAATTAGCAAGGGCAGCGGATATGTTTTATGGTGCGGTAATGGATGATCCGGTAATCAAGGCGCGGCTTAAGGGTATTGGTGTTTTAACCAAAGAACAGGCCATTGAGTGGTCAGTAGTTGGTCCGACGGCGCGGGCATCCGGGGTAAATATAGATGTAAGAAAAGATGACCCTTATGGTGCTTATGATAAAGTTTCCTGGAATGTAATTGTAGAAAAAGACGGTGATGTATTTGCTAAGACTAGGGTGAGAATTTTAGAGCTGTATGAATCAATAAGGATTATCCGGCAATGCATAGAGAAGATGCCTAAAGGGGAAATTGATGCGGATATTAAAGAGATTCCTGCGGGGGAAGGGATTGGTCATGTGGAGGCACCGCGCGGAGAATGTTTTCATTATGTAAAAAGTGATGGCACAAACCGACCCTTAAGACATAAGATTCGCGCACCCAGTTATATGAATGTGGCTTCCAATAAAGTTGCGGCGGTAGGGGGGACTATTTCTGACGCGGCGATCACCCTGGCGGCAGTTGACCCTTGTTATTGCTGTACCGAGAGGGTAGCAGTTATTCAAAAAGACACGGATAAGAAGATTATGAATGGCTGGGACCTAATTAGGTTATCGCAGGAAAAGACAGAGAGATTAAGAAGGGGTTTGGGTTTTTAGGGGTTTAGGAATATGGAAGATTTAGTTACCATAAGAGAAAAGATAAATCAGATGGCAGAATTGAGCCTTTTTATGTTAAAGACCACCTTTGATGGCTTTATGAAACACGACTTGGATATCTTGGCTGGTGTATTAAAAGACGAACAAAAACTTAATGATATGGAAAGGACAATTACCTTGGCTTTGGTAGAGATATCTAAAGAGGCAACGGCTGTGGATAAGAAAAAAATTATGCTTTTGACGGATATGGTTGAGGATTTAGAGGAGATTGGTGATTATATTAAGGATATGATTGAGCGCATTGAGATAAAGATACAGGAAAGACTGCTTTTTAGTGAAGAGGGATTAAGTGAATACAAACACCTCTATACTATTTGCGAAACTGCACTTATAGATGTGGTAAATGCGCTTAAGATGAATGATGAGAATTTTGCTAAAAGGGCTTTATGTGACCCTCAACACATGGAGAGTCTAATTCAAAAATATCGTACCAACCATACGCAAAGGCTTATGTTGGGAATTTGCGACCCGCGGGCAGGAAATATGTTTTTAAATCTTTTGGATTTTACCGCCCAGATTTTTTATCACACAACAGCAATTGCCAAGAATATCCTAGAATTAAAATGAAATTAGTTTCTTTATACCCTTATTTTAAATTAGATAATTTAAATAGTTTTATAGTTTTAGCTATAGGTTTATTTTCTGTCCTTACTCTAGTCTATTCTTTAAAATTTATAAAACGGCATCTCTTTCAATATTATACCTATATTATCTTAACTGCCCTTGCCGCTGGAGCAGCAGTGCTTACCAATAATCTGCTTTTACTTTCGGTGTTTTGGGGGGTTTTGGGTCTGACGCTGTATCTATTAGTTAACTTAGGCGAAAATGACGCAAGTTCCGTAGCCAAAAAGACCTTTATTATTGTGGGTGGCTCAGATGTGCTGATGCTCTTAGGGATAGGAATTATCTACTATCTAACCGGTACCTTTCAAATGGATAGAATAACTCTTCATCACTCACCCCTTAGTAGCCTTGCTTATCTTTTGATTGCCATTGCCGGTTTTGCCAAGGCCGGGGCAATGCCGTTTCATTCCTGGATTCCGGATTATGCGCAATCAGCGCCTGTTCCGGTGGTTGCGTATCTACCGGCATCTTTAGATAAGTTGTTAGGAATTTATTTGTTAGCCAGGATTTCTTTAGATTTATTTGTGATGAATAATATAATGAATATATTTCTTATGCTTACCGGTGCCTTTACTATAATCGCCGCAGTGATGATGGCTATTATCCAGCATAATATGAAGCGTTTGTTGGGCTATCATGCAGTTTCTCAGGTAGGCTATATGGTCTTAGGTATTGGTACAGGAAATCCTCTTGGGATTGCCGGCGGGATTTTTCATATGTTAAATCATGCAATATATAAGTCTGGTTTATTTTTAACTGCCGGTAATGTGGAAATAAATACCCAGACAACAGATTTGGATAAGCTTGGAGGTTTGGCCAGAATAATGCCCGTTACCTATATATCCTGTCTGATTGCCAGTCTTGCTATATCCGGCGTCCCGCCTTTTAACGGTTTTTTTTCTAAGTGGATGGTTTATCAAGGATTAATTGAACAATTGCATAATACACAATACCTAATACGCACGACGAGTATATTATGTTTGGTGGCCGCAATGTTTGGTTCTGCGCTTACCCTAGCCAGTTTTATGAAATTAATCCACGCTACATTTTTAAGTCAACGCAATAACGCTATGGGGCAAAAACGCAATAACGAAGTAAGTTGGACAATGTGGTTTCCTCCCTTGATATTGGCAATTATCTGTGCTATCTTTGGCATATTCGCCAATGAGATTCCTCTTAAGTACTTTATTTTTCCGGCAGTAAAACAAGTAAGTTTTCTGGGGACTTGGGGTTCTGGATTATCTACTTTCCTTATTATTGCTGGGCTAATTTTTGGGCTATTTGTATTTAGATTAAAAGCTCTAACGCCAGTTTTTCGTCAGGACAGCGCATTTACAGGCGGAGAAGTTTTTGATTTGCCCCAGACTACGGTAAGCGGCACAGAATTTTACCAGACCATAAAAGAGTTTAGGCTACTGCAAAGGATATATAAAAAGGCAGAAGAGGGTTTATTTGATATCTATACCCTCGGAAAAAAAATTGTATTTAGCATTTCTAGGATTTTTCAGTTTTTACACAACGGGATACTGCCTACTTATCTTGTCTGGTGTCTGTTAGGGATGTTGGGGTTATTTTTTGTTATGGTAAGATAATGGAACTACAATTAATTTTATTATTTATGATTTTAGGGGCAGTGATTGCAGTTGAGATTGAGGATTTACTTTCCAGTGTCATTGCGGTGGGCGCAGTAGGATTAGGACTTTCTTTGGCATTTTTGATTTTAAAAGCCCCAGATTTAGCCATTACCCAGCTGGTGGTAGAAATCTTATGCCTGATTATCCTTATTCGCGCTACCATAAAAAAAGACCTGCCATTGGTTAAGGATGGCCGTTGGCTCTTTAATACTCTCTCTACACTATTATTTATTGCCTTCTTTTTAATTTTTGCCTATTTTGCCTTAAGAGAATTGCCGCGGTTCGGCTATCCCCTAATGCGTGTAGCCAAGGGATATATAAGTAGTGGGCCGGAAAAAACCGGAGCCGCTAATATAGTCGCGGCGATAATCTTAGATTTTAGAGCTTATGATACCTTAGGTGAGGCAACTGTGCTTTTTACCGCGGTGATGGGTGTATTGGCAGTGATGCGTAAAATCGGCAGAATTAAGGATGAAAAGTAAAGAAAAAGGGATGACTTTAATTGTGAAGACGGTTACCCGACTTACGGTCGGTCTCATTCTTCTCTACGGGATTTATATTGTTTTACACGGTCATCTCTCACCTGGCGGAGGATTTGCGGGTGGAGTAATTATTGCCTTGTCTTTTATTCATTTGATGCTTGCCTTTGGTAGAGAAACTGCCTTAAAAAAATTATCGCAAGCGCGGGCATCTATCTTAGAGAGTTTGGGGGCAATTATGTTTTTATCTATTGCAGTATTGGGATTTTTAGGTGGATATTTCTTTCTTAATTTTCTTTTTAAGGGTAAACCCTTTAATTTATTTAGCGCCGGCATTATTCCTTTATGTAACATCGCAATTTCCCTTAAGGTAGGGGTAGGACTTTTTACGATTTTTGTGGTCTTGGTATTATTTAAAATTTTGAAAGAAGACAATGAGTGAATATCTTCTTTGTTTATTTTTATTTTGTATCGGACTTTATTGTGTTTTAAGAAAAAGAAATATTATTAAGATTATTATTGGTTTGGGCATCATTGAATATGCGGTAAATTTATTTTTTGTTTTGGTGGGCTACCGCATCCATGGTCGGGCACCGATATTAGCAAAAGAGCAGAAGATTCTAAATATGGTTGATCCGCTTCCCCAGGCATTGGTTTTAACGGCAATTGTAATTGGACTGGCGGTTACTGCGCTTATTGTCGCAATTGCCATAAGAATCTATGAAAAGTATGGCACCTTTGATATTACCAAGATTCGTCGATTAAGAGGATAAAGATGATATTACCTTTTTTTGTGATTATTCCTTTGGCCTGCGCCTTTTTGATTTCCCTTTTAGGCAAATTAAATAAACGGATCAGCGATATTTTCGCCAATTTAGGGACATTTACTTTATTGATTCTTTCCCTATCCGCTATCCGCTATCAGCTATTTGCTAAGGTTATTGTCTACAGAGTCGGAGGCTGGCCTCCACCAATAGGGATTTCTATGGTTTTAGATGGCCTTAGCAGTTTTATACTGATGAGCGTAAACCTGGTCAGTTTTTTAGTTTGTCTATATTCTGTTAGTTATATGAATAAATATACGGATAAATATCGCTTCCATAGTTTATTTATGCTGATGTTGGCCGGAATGAATGGTGTCATTGTAACTGGAGATTTATTTAATCTATTTGTTTTCTTAGAGATTGCTTCTATTTCAAGTTATGCCTTAGTTGCCTTTGGTACTGAGGCAGAGGAACTAGAGGCGTCTTTTAAGTATGCGATTATGGGCTCGGTGGCCTCGAGTTTTATCCTCTTAGGAATTGCCTTACTTTACAGTTATACCTCTACCCTGAATATGGCAGATATGGGTTCGGTTCTGTTGAGTAGAGGAAATAGTCTTTTAGTAAACTTTATCAGTGTATTATTTCTTATGGGTTTTGGTCTAAAGGCGGCACTGGTTCCTTTTCATGCCTGGCTTCCCGATGCACACCCTTCTGCGCCTGCCTCCATTTCCGCAATGCTTTCCGGCGTATTGATAAAGGTGTTAGGAGTGTATGCGCTAATGAGGATATACTTTAATATCTTGGGAATAAATAATATTATCCTTTCAATATTTATGTTTTTAGGAGCAGCCTCGATGCTGGTAGGAGTAATTTTAGCCCTTGGCCAATGGGATTTTAAAAGATTATTGGCATATCACTCTATAAGCCAGATCGGTTATATTATATTAGGCATTGGTTTAGGTAGCCCTTTAGGTATTTTGGCAGGATTATTTCATCTCTTCAATCACTCCATATTTAAATCATTACTTTTTTTGAATTCAGGTGCAGTGGCTTATAGGCTTGGCACAAGGGACTTACAGGATATGGGTGGATTAAAGGAAAGGATGCCTACCACGGCAAATACAAATCTGGTAGCGTCTCTATCTATCGCCGGAATCCCTCCCTTTAATGGTTTCTTTAGTAAGTTTTTGATAATCGTTGCCTGTATTCAATCCCGACAGATAATTTATGGAATATGTGCCGTAATCGCCAGCATCCTTACTTTAGCCTCTTTTATGAAGGTGCAGAAATATGCTTTTTTTGGAAAGCTAAATAAAAAATGGCAAGATATAAAAGAAGTTCCCGGGATAATGCAACTATCGATGGTAGTCTTGGCAGTTCTCTGTCTGGTAAGTGCGCTGTTGATTACGCCCTTATTTAAGCCATATTTAGAATCAGCAGTTAATGTTTTATTATTAGGTAGGGGTTATAATAAAGCGGTCTTTGGTGCGTTAAAATGAGAAAAAGTCAGATTATTTTATTTTTACTTGCCTTTTTAATCTGGACGTTTTTGACCTGGCCACTTGATATACAGCATCTCGTCCTCGGAATTTTGGTAAGCGGATTTGTGGCGTATATTACTGGTGATATGTTTGTAAAAAGGCCACATCTCTTTAAGCATCTTAGCCGTTATTTTTGGTTTCTTTATTATGTACCTTTATTCATTTGGGAATGTATTAAGGCAAATATTGATGTTGCCTGGCGCGTAGTGCATCCAGATTTACCGATTAATCCAGGAATTGTGAAGGTAAAGACAAGCTTAAAGTCAGATACCGCCTTAACCTTTTTGGCGAATTCCATTACCCTTACGCCAGGCACAATGAGTGTAGATATAGACCAAGAAAATGGATTTTTATATATTCACTGGATTGATGTAAAAGATAAAGATATACAAAAGGCAACCGAGATTATTGTAAAGAGATTTGAACGGATTCTGGCTA
>JAMWCK010000038.1 GCA_023819625.1 Candidatus Omnitrophota bacterium
GACCGCGATTATTTTATGTCTGCGCAAGAGGCCAAGGACTACGGATTAATTGACGAAGTGATCATAAATCCTAAGAAAAAGTAAGGAGAAGAAAATTGCCATGAAAAAAAAATATCTACTTACACCCGGACCAACGCCTTTGCCGCCCGAAGTTTGCGCGGCGCAAGCTCAGCCAATCATTCATCACCGCACCCCTCAGTTTCAAGCGATATTAAAGGAGGTAAGCCAAGGCCTAAAATATGTCTTTCAGACAGAAAATGATGTTTTTATTCTCGCCTCTTCCGGCACCGGGGCAATGGAGGCAGCGGTAGCAAATTTATTGTCAGCGGCTGATACGGCGCTTACGGTTGAGGGGGGGAAGTTTGGTCAGAGGTGGACAGAAATTTGTCAAAGTTACAATATAAATACCGAAGTTTTGTCTGTAGAGTGGGGAAGGGCAGTTGAGCCAAAGAAGATAGAAGAGAGATTAAAGGCGAATCCTAAAATTAAAGCAGTCTTTACGACTTTATGCGAAACCTCTACAGGTGTAGTCAATGATATTGAGGCCATCGGCAAAATTGTCAAGGATACCCCAGCGGTTCTGGTAGTTGATGCCATCAGTGGCTTAGGCGCAATTGATTTAAAGACCGATGCCTGGTTTTGCGATGTGGTAGTCTCAGGTTCACAAAAGGGGTTAATGCTTCCACCGGGTTTAGGGTTTATTTCTTTAAGTCCGAAGGCCTGGAAGTTAGTAGAGAGCTCTAGATCACCACGATATTATTTTGATTTAAGGAAGGCCAAAAAGGCACAAGATAAGACCGATACCCCTTTTACACCGGCAATTAATTTGATTATCGCCCTTAATGAGAGTTTGAAGATGATTAAGGAGGATGGACTTGCGAATGTGTTTCTGCGCCATAAAAAGATGGCGGATGCCACGCGGGAGGCAGTAAAGGCAATAGGCTTGGAGTTATTCGCTCCCACCGCTCCTTCGGACGTGGTCACTGCGATTAAAGTTCCTAAAGATATAGATGGGGAAAAGTTAGTCAAGACCATGCGCGATACCTACGGTGTTACTATTGCCGGTGGACAGGCAGAATTGAAGGGTAAGATATTTAGGATTGCCCATATGGGCTATATTGAGGAATTTGACATTATTTTATGTATTTCTTGTTTAGAAAAGGTGCTTTTTCAGATGGGTTATAAGTTTCAATTAGGAATAGGGGTTAGGGCAGCAGAGGAGGTATTTTTAAGATAAATTTACAAAATCAGCAAGGCTATAAAATGGAGAGATTTTAGCGAGGAGGATTAAATGATTAGGATATTAGTCAGCGACCCATTGTCTGAAGAGGGTTTAAAGATCCTCAAAGCGGTAAAGGAATTTCATGTAGATATCAAGACAGATTTAACCCCCCAGACATTAAAAGAGATTATCAAAAACTATGACGCCCTGATTGTAAGAAGTGCAACCAAGGTGACTAAAGAGATAATTCAGCATGCTACAAAATTAAAGGTTATTGGTCGGGCAGGGGTAGGTTTAGATAATGTGGATTTAGAGGCAGCAACGGCTAAGGGCATTATTGTGATGAATACACCGGCAGGGAATACCATCTCTACTGCCGAACATACAATGAGTATGCTTTTAGCGCTTTGCCGAAATATTCCCCAGGCCAATACCTCGGTCAAAAAGGGGGAATGGAAACGTTCCAAATTTATGGGGGTAGAGCTCTACAATAAGGTATTAGGGATAATCGGATTAGGCAGGATTGGGCAAGAGGTAGCCAAGCGCGCCTTATCCTTTGGGATGAAGGTTATCGCCTATGACCCATTTTTATCGCGTGAAGTCGCTACAGGTTTAGGAGTGCAAGTCGTAGAATTGAAAGAGCTATTTAGGCTATCCGATTATATTACTGTCCATACGCCCTTAACCGAAGAGACTAAGCATATGATTTCTAAAAAAGAGTTTGCGCTGATGAAAAAGAATGTGCGTATAATTAACTGTGCCCGCGGAGGAATTATTGATGAACTGGCGTTGATTGAGGCGATTAAAGAAGGTAAGGTAACGGGTGCAGCTTTAGATGTCTTTGAAAAAGAACCCGTTGCGCCAGAAAATGAACTTCTAAAACTGGATAATGTGATTGTGACTCCACATTTAGGTGCCTCTACAGAAGAGGCACAGGTGAATGTAGCGATTGAGGTGGCAGAGATTGTCCGCGATGCGCTCTTAGGTCGGGGTATCCGCAACGCGGCAAATTATCCCTCCCTAGAGCAAGAAGTCTACCGGGTTTTAGAGCCGTATATAAATCTCGCAGAAAAACTAGGAAGTTTCACTGCCCAGTTGGTAGAAGGCAGATACCAAGAACTAAACATAAGTTATGGCGGCCAGATAATTCAACACGATTTAAGTCCCTTGACGATGGCCTTAGTCAAAGGCGTTTTATCGCCGATATTAAAAGAGACCGTAAACTTTATCAACGCAACTACTCTAGCCAAAGAAAGGGGTATACGTATTAAGGAATCAAAATTATCCCAGGAGATAGAATTTGTAAATCTCATTCAGTTAGAGATAAAAACGGATAAGGAATCTAAGTGCGTGGCAGGAACGCTTTCGGCAAATAAACAGCCGCGCATTGTCAAGATTGATGATTACTATGTAGAGGCAACACCTGAGGGTGAGATGCTTATTACCCAAAATTGGGATAGACCCGGTATCATCGGTAATTTAGGCACAATTTTAGGTAAACACAATATTAATATCGCCGCGATGACCTTTGGTCGCCAGAGGCCCGCAGGAAGGGCAATCAGCGTATTAAATGTGGATAGCCCTGTATCGGCTGAGCTGATTGAGAAGATAAAGAAACTAGAGAATATCTTGACGGTAAAGACGATAAGACTATGAAAAAATCAGCCTTCAAATTTCAATTTTCAGTCTTTAGTCCTCTGTTTATTTTGGTCGCTGGATACTGCTTACTAGTTACTTTAGCTTATGCTAAGGAGATCACTCTTATCTACACCGGTGAAACCCACGCCATGCTTTATCCCTGTTTTTGTCCGAAAGAACCCGACGGAGGTATTGCGCGTCGCGCAACTTTGATTAAACAATTAAGAAAAAGATATCCATATACGCTACTTTTAGATTCCGGAGGTTTTTTTGCCGCGGGATTAATGGATGAATATACCTTGAATACCGAACTTGACAAGAACCGTACAGAAGTAAACTTAAAGGCAATGGAGTTAATGGGCTATGATGCAGTAGCTTTAGGCGATGATGAATTTAATTTTGGCAGGGAATTTTTAGAAAGCAAGATTAAAAATACCAGGCTTACTTTTGTCTCTTGCAATATAAAATCAGATAATCTATCTCCTTATATCATTAAAGAAGTTGCTGGAACGAAAATCGGTATTATTGGTGTAACCGGTATTTTTGCTATGTCCAAGGCAGAAGGGCTTAAATTTCTTGAGCCAAAGATTGCCGTAAGACAGGCGATAGAGCAACTAAAGAAAAGCGGCGCCGATATGATTATCCTTTTAAGCCATCAGGGAGAGGAAGAGGATATAAGGTTACTTAATGAGGTCTTGGGTATAGATATTTTGATTACCGCACATAGCCGCAGCAAAGAAGAACCCGTAAGCAAGATAGGCGAAACTTTGATCTTAAGACCATCCTGGCAGGGCAGAAGATTGGGTGTTTTATCTTTGAGCATAGAAGAAAATAAAATAAAAAATTATAAAGTAGAAGAACTGCGACTTTCCGAGAAGATTGCCGATGACCCGGAGATCTTAAAGATTTTGCCGCGATGTTACTCCGATAGAGATTGCCGAGAAAAAAATATTACTGGTATGTGTGTGGATGCCGGCGAGTTAACGGCTCGTTGCATATTTAGCCCTCCTGTCCCGCTTAAACTTTTGATTATTACCCCTAAATCCTGTCGCGTCTGCAATACCCAACCTGTGATTGATTACTTAAAAAGACACCTTCCCGGCCTTTTTACCTCCTATATATATTATCCCAGCCAAGAGGCAGAGAAGATGCTTAAGAACTTGCCGGTTAAAGGGTTACCCGTTTATCTTCTGGAGGAGAAGGTAGAAAAAGAAAAAAGTTTTTCCTTAATTAAAGACAATTTAGAAAGGCACACTAATTTTTATCTCGTTAAGCCACAATTTAGTGGTATATCTTATTTTCTTGAGCGCAAGCAGATTAAGGGAAAATTGGATTTATTTATCAGTTTATATGATAAAGATACATCGCGATTACTTGAGGCAATCAGGGGTTTTAATCCCCAGGTACATTTTTTGGCCATTGAGGAAGACAAGCATAAATTTGATGCAGCAAGGGGAAATTTGGAGGTAGAAGAATACCTTAGGGCAGTCTGCGTTGACAAGTATTACCCTAAATTTTTCTGGGATTATCTTATTTGTCGGGCAAAGAATATCAACAGCTCCTGGTGGGAGGATTGCCTGGGGGAATTAGATGCATTAAGAATCAGGACCTGTGCAAAATCAGAAGAGGCAGAGGCCTTATTAAGAGAGAATATCCGTCTAAATAAACAAATAGAGGTGATGTTTGGGCCAGTTTATCTTTTAGAGAATCAGGAGGTCTTTAGCACAGAAGGTGTGCCGACTAAAGAGGAGTTAAGTAAGATAATAAAGAGGTGATAAGATGAAAGATAAGCCCGGGATATATCTGATTGATGTTACAAATCGCGATGGGGTGCAGACCTCGCGGATTTGCCTTTCTAAGCTTCAGAAGACGATGATTAATCTCTATCTAAATGAGATGGGAATATTTCAATCGGAGTTTGGTTTTCCGGTTACCCATCATGAGACTAATTACTTAAATGCGAATTTAGAGCTGGTCAAAATGGGGGTACTATCTCCTATTCGTTTAGGTGGATGGGTGCGGGCAACCAAAGACGATGTGCGTGTTGCCTTTAAGCAGGTTCCGCAAATTAAACATTTAAACTTATCCATTTCTACTTCTGACCAGATGATTATCCATAAATTTAAGGGGAAATTAGACCATCGTTCAGTGATTAAGGAGATGGTTGAGGCAGTGAAAGAGGCGCGTAAATTAGGTGCCGAGACAATCGGAGTAAATGCGGAGGATGCCTCGCGTACGCGCATGGATTACCTGATTGAATTCGCCCAGGCGGCAAAAGAGGCAGGTGCAGATAGAATCCGCTATTGTGATACCTTAGGCTATGATACACCCTTTTCAATATATGAAAGAATAAAACTGCTTGCTGAGGCAGTGAAGATACCCATAGAGATTCACGGCCATAATGATTTGGGGCTAGCCGTTGCCAATTCTGTTGCCGCAGCTAAGGCCGCAATTGATGCAGGCTGCTGTGCTTATATTAATACCTGTATTAATGGTATGGGAGAGCGGGCGGGTAATGCGGATTTGGTTTCGGTGATTTTAGCCATAAAATACGCCAGTGGTATGCAAGATTATCGTCTGGATGAAAGGGTAAATCTAAAATTGGCCTGGAAGATTTGTAAATATGCATCCTATGCCTTTGGTGTTCCTATCCCCATTAATCAACCCGGCATAGGTGCAAATGCCTTTGCCCACGAATCTGGAATCCATGCCGATGGGGCATTAAAAGACAGGCGCAATTATGAACTTTATGATTTTGAAGAGTTAGGCCGGGGAGAGCCAGAGATAATTGATACGGGAAGGAAGATCACCGCGGGAGAATATTCTGGGATTAAGGGTTTTAGAAATGTCTATGAAAAATTAGAGATAGAATTTCATGATGATAAAGAGGCGACCAAAATTTTAGAATTAGTGCGTTATGCCAATGTGCACAATCAAAAACCTTTAGTTGATGATGAGTTGAGGTTTATCGCCAAATATCCGGATGTTGCGCGTCAGATTTTTACTATGAATCCATAATTTTTATGTGCGAAGTTTCGCTTCGCAGGCGTTTTACAAATGAATACCGTCATTGTGGGTACACAATGGGGAGACGAAGGCAAGGGCAAGGTCATTGATATCTTGTCTAAAGAAAGTGATTATATTGTGCGTTATCAAGGGGGAAATAACGCTGGACATACAGTAGTCGTTGATGGATGTGAATATATTTTTCATCTTATCCCCTCAGGTATCTTGCATAAAGGCAAAATCTGTTGTATCGGTAATGGGGTGGTGGTTGATCCGGTGGTATTACTGCAGGAGATCAAAACCCTTACGCAACGGGGAATTGATATTAACCGGCGCCTTAAAATTTCTCATCTTGCCCATGTGATTCTACCTTATCATAAGATTCTGGATCAGCTGCGGGAGACCAAAAGGACAGAGAAATTAGGGACTACCGGAAGAGGAATTGGTCCTTGCTATGCAGATAAAATCAACCGTTGCGGAATAAGGATGATTGATCTCTTAAACCCAAAGATATTTCGGATTAAACTAAAGGATAATCTAAAAGAGAAAAACGAAATTTTTAATAAGGTCTATCGACACCCCGGATTTAGTTTTAATAAGATTTATCGAGAATATTTAGAGTATGGTCGGCGGTTAAAAAAATACATATCTTCTACTCATCATCTCTTAAATAGAGCCATCCGGCAAAAAAAGAATATTCTTTTTGAGGGGGCGCAAGGGACATTTTTAGATATTGATTTTGGAACCTATCCTTTTGTTACCTCATCATCGGCAATTGCCGGGGGGGTGGCGGTGGGCACAGGGGTTGCGCCGATTAAATTGGATAAAATTATCGGTGTGGCTAAAGCCTATACTACCCGCGTAGGAGAAGGGCCTTTTATTTCTGAATTTCCTCCACGTTTTAATAAGTTTATGCGTGATAAGGGTAATGAGTTTGGTGCCACTACCGGTCGACCGCGAAGATGTGGTTGGTTTGATGCGGTAATGGTTAAGGAGGCAATCCTTTTAAATGGTGTCTCGGAATTAGCAATTATGAAACTGGATGTATTGGATGGATTAAAAAGGCTCAAAATTTGCACCGCCTATAAATATAAAGGTAAAGTATTTCGGGAATTTCCTTATGATCTAGGGGTTTTAAGGAATGCCCTCCCTGTTTATAAGGAGATGCCAGGTTGGGTGACATCGATAAAGGGGGCAAAGGAATTCAAGGACTTGCCTCTCAGGGCAAGGAATTACCTTAGAAGATTAGAAGAGCTCCTTAAGGTTCGCATCAAGATGGTTTCTGTCGGTTCTTCACGAGAAGAGACTATTTTTCTTGACTAAACTTTTTGATTGTGTTATATTTATATTCTCAATCAATAATCCTTAAAAAGATTATCCCAGAGGAGGGATTATGGAGAATTTAAAATTTTATCTTATAATTTCAATCTTTACATTTTGCATTTTAAGTTTTTTAGGATGCACCTTCATATTCCAGACGGGCAGGCGTTCGGATATAGAAAAGATTGAAGAATTATCCCGTCAATTAGAGGAACTTAATCAAACTAAAAGGCTATTGGAAGAGAGATTAAGTAAGGAGATTGCCGATAATCAAGTCAGGGTTCAGATGATGCAAAAAGGCCTGGTGATTACCTTTGTAGCAGATGTCTTATTTGATTCGGGTCGCGCCGAGATACGACCCGAGGCCTACCCGATATTAGATAAGGTTGCCAGAGTCCTTAGAGAGAATGTGCCACACTTGAATGTGGGTATAGAAGGGCACACCGATAATCAGCCAATTAGGTATTCGGGTTGGAAGTCAAACTGGGAACTTTCTGCTGCGCGGGCCCTGAGTGTTTTGCATTATCTGGTAGATCAACAAAGTATTTCACCAGAGCGTCTGGTAGCAAATGGTTATGGCGAATATCGACCCGTTGCTTCCAATGATACCAAGGAAGGTAGGCAGTTAAATCGTCGGGTAGAAATTGTGATTTTGCCGCAAATTACTAAGGTCAGAGAATCAGTCCAGAAAGAGATTCCTTCTATGGAAAAACTGAAATAATATAAGTGAGGTAGGACTATGGAGGAGGACTTAAAAAATCGCATTATTTTAATCCTGAGCCTGTTGGCCATTATTTTTTTTCTTAGCACAATTGGTTCCTGCAGTAATCTTAAGCGATTAAAGGCATCCCGTGATAAAGAAATGGCCAGAAGATTAGATTTGGAAGAAGAGATGAATAAATTCTTCCAGGAGAAACAGGTCTTACAGACAAAATTAAATAGTCTTGCCCAGGAATTAGAAGAAGAAAAGGCTACTCATCAGGCAACAAAGAAGGCACTCCTGCAGGAACAATTAGTAAATCAGAGCCTGAAAGAAGAACTTGCCAAAGTCAATGAACTCAAACAGGCATTGGAAGAAGACCTCAAAGAGGCACTGGTAAGCGAAAAAAAATCTAAAAGATGAAATAGGGAGGGATAAAAAGAAAAATTTCCTTTAAGAAAAGGGGATAATCTCCCCTTTTTTATTAAGGAGAAGGAGGTCAAGATGGCGATTTTTGGCAGGATAAAAGGCAGGATAAAAGAGAAAATAAAGAAAATAAAATTACGAAAAAAAAGACTTCAGCGCGTATCCAGAAAAAAACCCAAAAAAGAAGTTTTACAAGAGTTCCCTAAGATAGAGACAGAGAGGACAAAATTTTATACACCCCAACCTCTTTCTGTCAGACAACCTTTAAGAGAAGATTTACCTTATGCCTATGGCCAGGATAGGATAGTTTTACAAGTGCGTGATCCGTGGTGGATTCATGCCTACTGGGAGTTAAAGGAATCAACGCTTGAACGTTTAAGGAACGAACTCAAAGATGAATTTTACCAGGCACGGCGGGTATTGCGCATATACGATGTAAGTTTCATTAATTTTGACGGTAAAAATGCCCATCGCTTTTTTGATGTTGAGATTAATACCTATGCCAATAACTGGTATATTGATACGGCTTCACCCGGCAGGTCCTGGTGTGTAGATCTAGGTCTACGTCTTCCTGATGGTAGATTCGTTACCGTTATACGTTCAAATGTTGTGACCACCCCCATTGAAGGACCCTCTTCGATTACCGATGAAGAATGGATGATCCCTGAGGATATGTTTGCCCGGCTCTATGGTCTGGGAATAGGTTTTGGTAGTTCACCGCTGAGGGTAAAGAAACTTTGGCAGGAGCGCCTTAGGCGAGAAATAAGTTCAGGCGCTATATCTTCTTTAGCCAGCCCGGTAAAAAAGGTACAAGAAAGGGGTTTCTGGTTGGTGGTAAATACCGAGCTCATTGTCTATGGGGCAACTACGCCTGATGCCAAAGTAACGGTTCAGGGTAGGCACATAAATTTACGCCCCGATGGCACTTTTAGTTTACGTTTTGCCCTTCCAGACGGAAGACAGGTCATTGCGGTAAAGGCTGTCTCCGCGGACAACCAAGAAGAACGCCGCATTACACCGATTGTAACCAAAGAGACCCGATAAATTCGTTATCATCGTTTGGTTCGTAAATATCGTTATCTTTAGTTTCTAAGGAAGTAACGAACTCAACAAAAATGAACAAAGGTTATTTGTGTTTAGTTTT
>JAMWCK010000039.1 GCA_023819625.1 Candidatus Omnitrophota bacterium
TTTTTTAAGCTCTGGGGGATATTTATTTATATCACTGGTGATGAGATGATGGGCTGTGATATCTTTAATAAAATTAAACCAGAAACAGGAGAGGCTATTTAGGACCTTACCTTTGTAGGGTATACCAGAAGGTAAGACGACATCAAAACACGAGATTCTATCTGTAGAAACAATGAGTAATTTATCGCCCAAATCATAGATATCCCTTACCTTTCCCTGTTTGAATAATTTTAAATCCCGAAAGTCAGTAGAAAGCAAGATCTCTTCAGGCATCGGCTTCCAAACGTCTCTTTAAATCTTCATATTCCTGCCAGAGTTCCTTGGGTAAGTCTTGTTTAAATTTGCGGAAAAACCTTTTTATATCTTTTAATTCCTCAAGCCACTCTTTCTTATCGATGCTTAAAAGTTTTTCCAGGGTCGCGTGTGGAAGCGCTAATCCCGTTAGGTCGATGTCTTCTGGATAGGGTAGATAACCAATGGGGGTTTCCCAAGCCCGCACTTTGTTATTCACGCGGTTAAGTATCCATTCTAAAACCCTTAAATTTTCCCCAAAGCCTGGCCAGAGAAATTTCCCTGATTCATCGATGCGAAACCAATTTACCTGAAAAATCTTAGGTGGTTTGGTCATCCTTTTACCCATATCTAACCAGTGGCGGAAGTAATCTGCCATATTGTAGCCACAAAAGGGGAACATCGCCATCGGGTCACGGCGAACCTGGCCAATTTTCCCTACCTGTGCCGCTGTTAACTCCGATGCCATCGTTGCGCCAATAAAAACTCCGTGTTGCCAACTAAAGGCCTCATAAACCAAAGGCGTAAGATGCGCACGTCGACCACCAAAAATAATTGCGGAAATTGGCACGCCGTGATGCTGCTCTAAACGAAAGGACGCAGAAGGACAGTTAATAATTGGGGCAGTGAAACGGGCATTAGGATGTGCACCATAAATAGGTTTGCCATTTGTATCCTGCATCCCGGGTCTCCAGGGTTTGCCCTGCCAGTCAATACCTTCCTGGGGAACTTCCCCATTCGCGCCTTCCCACCAGACTGTCCCATCGGGTTTTAAAAGCACATTCGTATAAATGGTATTCTTTTTTATGGTCTCAACCATATTGGGATTAGTAGAGGAATTTGTGCCGACAGCAACGCCAAAGAAACCGGTTTCCGGATTTATTGCCCATAAAGAACCATCGGAATCAATACGCATCCAGGCGATATCATCACCTACTGTCCAGATGCGATAACCTTTTTCCTTAAGGCCTTGGGGAGGCACAAGCATGGCTAAATTTGTCTTGCCACAGGCACTGGGAAAGGCGGCGGCAATATATTCAATGTGGCCATTGGGTTCTTCTATTCCCATAATCAACATATGTTCTGCCAGCCAGTGTTCGCGCCTCCCCATCCAACTGGCAATGCGCAAAGATAAACACTTCTTACCTAAAAGTACATTGCCACCGTAACCCGAACCCACACTCCAGATTGTATTGTCTTCGGGAAAGTGCAAGATAAGTCGTTTATTTATATCCAGCTGGGCCTTAGAATGTAGACACTTAGTAAACTCCTCAGTTTTTTCCAATTCTCTTAAGACCGCAGTGCCCACACGGGTCATAATCAGCATATTTAAAACCACATAACGCGAATCCGTCAATTCTACACCAATCTTGCTAAAAGGAGAGCCTATCGGTCCCATAGAAAAGGGAATTACATACATTGTCCTTCCACGCATCGCACCCTTAAAAATTGCCTTTGCCTTTTTATAGGCTACTGGGGGCGACATCCAGTTGTTCGTCCATCCGGCATCGCGTTTCTTTTTCGTACAGATAAAGGTAAGATGTTCCGTGCGCGCAACGTCATCCTTGGCAGTTCGGTGCAAGAAGCAACCCGGCAGTTTTTCCTGGTTTAAGCGAATAATTTCACCGGCTAACTCTGCCTCTTTTTCTATCTGGCTTTTCTGCTGTAAGGAACCATCTATCCAGACAATCTGATCAGGCTGGCAGAGCCGGACCATTTTATTTACCCAATCTTTTAGTTTCTTGCTGTGTGTAGGAAATTTTTTCATTCATCCATTAGATATTTATGACAGGAATTAGCAGCAATTGCCCCTTCGGCACAGGCAGTAATCACCTGATAGAAATCTTTTTTGCGACAATCACCGCAGGCAAATATACCCACTTTAGATGTCTGCATTTTATCATCGGTAATTATAAACCCTAACTTATCCATCTCCAAGAAATTTTTTAAGAAACCCGTATTGGGCTGAATACCCACAAAGATAAATACGCCCGCACAGGAAAGTGTAGTTTGGGAATTTGTCTTGACGTTTTTGATTAAAACACTCCTAACGTTATTTTCTCCCTGAATTTCTTCTACAACGCTATCAAAAACAAAGTTTATTTTAGGATTATTTTGTGTCTTTTTTATTAATATCTTTGCCGCACGCAGTTCATTTCGCCGGTGAACAATTGTAACTTTTCGCGCATAGTGGGATAAAAAAATTGCCTCTTCAATTGCCCGGTCTCCACCGCCTACAACCACAATCTCTTTATCGCGAAAGAACGGTGCATCGCAGGTACCACAGTAAGATACCCCTTTGCCAATAAATTCATCTTCGCCTTTTATACCTAATTTCTTTGGCTGTGCACCAGAAGCAACGATCACTGTCTTTGTCTGTAAGTAGGTATCTGGGAGTTGCAGACGATAAACGCGTGAATTAGATTTTTCTTCCACTTCAATTCCTCTTACTTGCTTCTCTTCTATTTTTATATTCAATTGCTCAACCTGCGTCTTAAATTTATCCATTAATTCAAAGGTAGAAATTCCTCCGGGAAAACCAGGATAGTTTTCAATTGTTGAAGAAAGGATAATTTGACCTCCCACCGCTAATTTTTCTAAAATTAGCGCCTGAAGGCCAAATCTTGCTGCATAAATCCCTGCAGTTAAACCCGCAGGACCGGCGCCAATAATCACTGTATCATATACTTGCGACATATTTATAAATTTCTTCTGCCTGATATGAGCTTCTTACCAACGGACCAGAAAAAACCGATTTAAACCCTAAAGCCAAACCTATATCTTTATACCTCTTAAATTGTTCAAGACTAATAAATTCTTTTACCGGATAATGTTCTAAAGAAGGGGCCAGATACTGTCCTAACGTTAAAATCTCACAATGACTTCTGCGCAAATCCTTCATCGTGGTAACAACCTCCTCTTCGCTCTCGCCTAAACCTAACATTAGCGAAGACTTAGTAATTACCTCTTTGTTTAGTTCTTTTACCTTTGCCAATATTTCCAAAGAAAGTTCATAATCTGCCTTGGGTCTTAGATCTTTGTAGAGCCGTTTTACCGTTTCAATGTTATGCGCCACAATATTGACAGAGGCATCAAGAATGCATTTTAAGCTCTCTATTCTTCCCCGAAAATCAGGAATCAAAACTTCTATTTTTATATCTTTATTAAGCCGATGTATTAATTTTATAGTTTGAGAAAAAATACCTGCCCCACCATCCTCTAAATCATCCCGCGTTACCGAAGTAATGACCACGTAATTAAGACCTAAGATATCTACTGCCCTGGCAATACGGAAAGGTTCATCTTCATCTAAAATCAATCTTTGTTGTTTTTTTAGTTTTTGCACATGGCAAAAGCGACAGTTGCGCGTGCAGATATCACCTAAAATCATAAAAGTTAATCTTAAATTCTTAAAACAAAAATTTAAATTCGGACACCTTGTCTCCTGACAGACTGTATGTATGCCTAATCTAGATAAAAACCTTTGTCTCTCTAAAGTTATCTTATCAGGAATGTCTTGTCTAAACCAAACCGGCAGTCGATTCTTCACTTTGTCCTTCCGTGATTAAAATACAAAGCCGTATTATAAGTCTCAAATTTCATTTATAGGTCCGGATAAAATTTTTGATGGAACGGTCATAGGTCTTTTCTATATCGGAAGAGAAGTAACAGGCAGGAAGTTGATTCATCTGTCGATGATACGCGATACATTCACAGCAGATACCTTTTCTTTCGCAAGGCGAATAACTACAACTGCAACGGACAAGATTTTGTTTTTGATTCGAACAATTTTTCATCTTTAGCCCTCTTTTTTAATTCTCGTAATTTATTATGTATCTGAAGGCGGGTTAAAAATGAGGCATAATCTACTATGAGCTTACCTTCAAGATGGTCTATTTCATGCTGAAAACAGGCAGCAAGTAAACCCTCTGCTTCTATTTCTTGAGATTTGGCAAATTCATCTTGTGCCCGAACTTTAATTTTCTTAGCACGCTTAATCTTGATGCATACCCCGGGGATACTTAGACATCCTTCTTCTATTACCTGGTGACCTTCTTTCTTTATAATCTTAGGGTTAAGCAATTTATAAAGACCAGTGCCGCAATCCACAACAATCATTGCCATATTAATTCCTACCTGTGGGGCAGCCAATCCTATCCCGTGATTCTCATACATCGTATCTACCATTTGTCTTAAGATTTCGCGCTGCGTGGAAGTTATTTCTTTTACCGGCCTTGCCTTCTTTCTTAATATCGGTTCACCAAAAATTCTAATCTTTAATGTGGTTTCGCTCATCTAAGTGGATTATCTTTGGCTTTACTAAATGCGCCTCTTTATCTTTAACAATGAAATAAGATACAATGATGATGATATCGCCCACCTTTGCCAGGTGTGCAGCAGGACCATTTAAGCAGATTATCCCGGAGTTCTTTTCGCCTTTGATACAATAGGTTTCAAATCTTGCCCCATTATTCATATTGAATATCTCTACCTTTTCTCCGGCAAGCAAATCTGCCTTTTTCATTAATGCCTCATCAATAGTAATGCTGCCTTCGTAATCAAGATTTGTTTGTGTAACACGTGCATGGTGAATCTTTGATTTCAAAACCGTCCTAAACATCGTCTTTAGTTTAATACTTCAAAGCCGTTAATAATTCTTCAGCGAATTGCCTTGCCGCGGTTGGTCCGGAGGCAGTAATGATTTTACCATCTTTTTCTACAGGCCGTCCTGTGTATGTTGCACCCTGCCGGATTAACTCCTGTGCCTCAGAAGACCAGACCGTAGCACGTTTTTCTTTAAGAATCCCGGCACGGGCTAAAGTAACTGGCGCAATACAGATTGCCCCCACAATCCGGTTATTATTATAGGCGGTTTGTATCAATTGGTGTGCTAAGGGATCATCCCAGTAAGTGCTTGCACCGATGCCACCAACAAACACCACCGCGTCAAAATCAAGGGCATCTATATCGGTTACTAAAATATCCGGCTTAACCTTTACCCCGAGCATACCCGTGGCCGTATTAAGCGTCCTTGAGGCAATCTTTACTTCTATACCGTTTCTTTCTAAAATCTCTTTGGGCTGTAAGAGTTCTTCATCGCGGAAATTTTCAGGAGCAATAATCATTACTACCTTTTTCATACCCCTCACCTCCTCTGTTTGTGCATCTACTAAGACACAAAATCCAAAGACCAAAAATAAAACCCCAAAAATTAAAAATTTTAAACTCGCTTTAAACATAACTATTTAATTAAATTGTAAGTTTGACGCGCAATCATCAATTCTTCATTAGTCGGGATAACTAAAATTTTGGGCTTGTTTTTGAGATGTGTAAATAGCCCCCAACAGATTCTCTGGCGAATTCCTTTCTGATTTTCACCAATTCCGGCAGTAAAGACTACTGCATCCACGCCACCCATCACCGCGGTATATGCACCAATATATTTTTTTATCCGATAGATGAAAATCTCAATTGCCAATTTTGCGCGTTTATCTAAAGAACGTTCTAATATACGCATATCATTGCTAAGGCCTGAGATACCTTTTAAGCCACTTTCCTTATTTAGTATATCATCAATTTGCGAAATATCCAATTTCTTCTTTTGCATAATATAGGTAACTACCGCGGGGTCAATGTCCCCACAGCGTGTGCCCATTACCAAACCTTCTAAAGGAGTAAAACCCATACTAGTATCGATAGACTTTCCCCTATTTATCGCAGTAATGCTACAGCCATTACCTAAATGACAGGTAATGATTTTTAATTTAGTGAGGGGTTTTTTTAATATCCGGGCTGCCTCATAAGCAATATACTCATGACTTGTGCCATGAAAACCGTATTTCCTTATTCCCCACCGCCGGTAGTATTCATAGGGTAATCCATAAATATAGGCATATTCAGGTAGGGTCTGATGAAAGGCGGTATCAAAAACTGCAACCTGTTTTATATCGGGTAATAATTTTTTACAAGCCAGAATCCCCGCTAAGTTCGCCGGGTTATGAAGTGGGGCAATTCTACAACACGCTCTTATTCCTTTGATTACCGAGTTATTTATTAAAACCGGCTGCTTAAATTTTTCTGCACCATGGACTACGCGATGACCAATCGCATCTACTCCATTAATTTTTTTAAAGATTATCTTTAATCCGCAATAGTGGTCTTTTATCTTTGAACCCTTCTCGCCGATATGCTCAATTAAACCTTTTAAGATAACAAACTCTTCGGGCATCCGAAAGAGTCTGTATTTTATAGAAGAACTTCCACAATTGATAACCAGAATCTGCATCTTTATTTTTTGTTTTGTGCCCTAATCGCCGTGATTGCCACACAATCGATGATATCTTCCACAGAACATCCCCGTGACAGATCACTGCAGGGTTTATTTAGGCCTAAAATTAAAGGTCCTAATGCCCGTGCCTTTGCCAGCCGTTGCACGAGTTTATAGCTAATGTTTCCTGCCTCTAAATCGGGAAAGATTAAGACATTTGCCTTTCCGGCAACAGGGCTTTCTGGATACTTTATCCTTGCTACCTCAGGGACAATTGCTGTATCTACCTGTAATTCACCATCCACAATTAAATCTGGGGACATTTCCTTAACTAAAGCCAATGCCTCCCTTATCTTCTCAATAGATTTACCTTCGGAAGAGCCTTTCGTAGAATAACTTAAAAGGGCAACGCGCGGGGTAAACGCCAAAATCTCCCGCGCTAATTCTGCTGCCTCTATCGTAATTACGGCGAGCTGGCGGGATGTTGGCTCAGGGATAATTCCGCAATCGGCAAAGACAAAGGTTCCTTCTTCTCCATATGGACAATCCCTAACAACCATTACAAAACAACTTGAGGCGATGCTTAACCGTGAATCTACACCCAAACATTGTATGGCCACACGGGCGACATCCGGTGTAGTATGCGCCGCACCAGCAACAAAACCATCAACTTTACCTAAACGCGTCATCATTGCTGCATAATAGAGAAGATTATCAAGTAAAATTTTTGCCCTTTCCATATCTACACCCTTAGATTTACGCAAGAGATAAAATTCCTCAACATATCTTTGTTTTTCGTGAGGATCAATTTTATCGGGGGTAAGTAGACATATTTTAGCTATACCTTCCTTCTCAATCAACCCCGCTGCTTCGACTATCCGTTTGTCATTATATTCAGGAAGGGCAATAATCTTCGGATTCGCCTTTGCCTTGATGCGTAATTTTGTAATCGTATCCATGTTCAGCTTTAAATCCAGGTCTACTTAAAAAACAACCTATCCCTAAAAAGAGGCTTACATTCCCCTGAGAATGGATTCTAAATCTACATTATCTTTAATTAATTCGACAACTTTCTTTATTTTAATTGAATCCTTAGGTCTAATCTTGACCGCTAAAGCATGGAGCATTCCTGCCACAGTATAGGTATCGTGCTTAGCCAACAATACCGGTATCCTTGCCTTAGCAAGCAAATCTCTAAGCCTTTGACTGGAAGGAATAATCCCGCCGGATAAAATTATACCAGAAATTTTTATTCTTTCTTTATCATTTTGGCGAAAGGTCAATAATGCCGCTAAAATCATATCTTTTCTGTCACCCGGAGTAATCAGGAGACTATCGTCAACAATATATTTAAGCGCATCACGTGGACGCATTGCACCCACAATGACGCGGGAAATATATCTGTCTAAAAACTCCTTACCCAAGAAGACTTCAAAATCCGTCTCTTCTAATATCTGCTCTACTGTAGGTTGAGAAAGGAATGATTCATAGGGAATAACCCCCAAAACCTTTACCCCCATTCTGGATAATCCTTTTCTCACCAGGCGGTTTACCTTATCAAATTTTTCCGGGATAACCTTATTGATGATTGCGCCTAAAATTTTTACTCCTTGTTTCTCAAAGAGTGCTCTATTAAGCGCTATCTCATCTATTGGCCTACCGATACCACCAGAAGAAACAATAATCACCTTTGAACCAAGAAGCCTTGCGACAAAGGCATTAGAATGGTCAAATACCGAACCTACGCCCGCATGCCCGGTACCTTCAATCACTACCAGATCCTGTCCTTTAGAGATGTGCCGAAAGGCCTCCTTAATTTGTGCCGTAATTGCCTTTTTATCCGGATAATTGATATATTTCTCCGTAAAACCTCTCTCTACCGCCACTGGACTCATATCCTTAAGGCCGCATTTGATGCCACAGACCTCCTCAATAAGCAAGGAATCCTCATCAATCTTTAAGCCCTCTTCTTCCAGATAACGTTGACCAATGGGTTTGATAAAACCGACATTTTTAAATTTGCTCTGAAAATTGCGGATAAGCCCTAAGGAGACTGTGGTCTTTCCATCATTTTGCTGGGTGGCGGCAATAAATATTTTTTTCATAAATTCTCTTCTATTTTTTTCTTTAAATCTGCCTTACTTAGAACGCCGGTTATTTGCTTTATTATCTTACCCTGTTTAAAAAATATCAAGGTGGGAATAGCCATAATTCCGTAGGAAGTGGCAATTTTGGGGTTATCATCAACATTGACCTTACCGATTTTGATCTTACCTAAATATTCTTTTGCCAATTCATCAATAATAGGAGCAATGATCCTGCAAGGTCCACACCAGGGTGCCCAAAAATCTACCAATACCAGAAGGTCTGATTCCAAAACTTCCTTTTTGAAGTTGGTCTCGGTTAAATGTAAGACAGACATAAACAGATTGATTAATAAATTGAAGGGATGGGTCTATAAAATATCACCAATCTGGTGGAATTGCCCCTCGTCTCCAAATATTTGCCTTATACATTACCATAAAATTTTTCACTACGCAAGGGTTTTTAGAGAACGATAGGGACTGATATAGGTACATCGTATCCAGTTTTGACTTCTTCTTTATAACATGTTTCAAGCACTGTTTCAAGTCTTATTGGCGGCAGATTAAGCACGCCTTCATCTACTTCTGGAAATCTCTCTCTTAA
>JAMWCK010000040.1 GCA_023819625.1 Candidatus Omnitrophota bacterium
AAATATCTCCCCAGATAGATTGATGACCGAATCCGATTTACCTCGACCTTATAAACACTATGGTTTGAGTAAGTATAAGGCTGAATGTATAGTTAATCAGGCATACCGAGAAGGAAGAATTAAGACAACCATTATTCGTCCTTGTTGGTTCTATGGTCCCGGTCAGCCCGAAAGGCAGACGCGTTTCTTTAGGATGATTAAATCAGGAAGACCAATTATTTTTGGAGATGGCAAGAACTTACGTAGTATGTCTTATATAGATAATGTCATAGAGGGTCTTCTTTTGGTTGAAGAAAAGGATATAGCCATTGGCCAGACTTATTGGATTGCTGATAGACGTCCGTATCCGGTAATTGAGATTTATCAGACTATAGCTAACCTACTGAATGTAGAGATTAAACCAAGAGTAATACCACGTTTCTCATCAACTCTCTTTGAGGCTATTGATACTATTCTTCAGGGTTTAGGTATGTATTCACCGGAAATCCACGTTGCTGGTGAGATGGCCAAGGATATTGCCTGTAGTATAAAAAAGGCAGAAGAAGAACTGGGATACAATCCAAAGATAGAATTAGAAGAAGGAATGAGACGTTCTATTGAGTGGTGTAGGGAAAACGGGATAGAAATATGAGGGTTTTAATTACAGGTGGTGCGGGATTCTTTGGCATCCATCTTACAAGAGCACTCCTCAATAAAGGTTACAATATTAGGGTTATTGATACCGAAGACCTAAATGAACCAGAGATCGACAAAAAAGTAGAGTTTATTAAAGTAGATGTAAGAAATAAGCATCTAATAGAAGGATTAATTAAAGATATAGATTTTGTAATTCACAATGCTGCAGTCTTACCTATTTCTCGCACAAAGAAAAAGATTTTTTGGGAAGTGAATGTTCAAGGAACAAGGAATGTATTAGAGCCAAGTCTTAAAAACAAAGTAAAGAAATTTATCTTTATCTCTTCAAGTGCCCCTTATGGGATCCCTAAAGAATTACCCATAAGAGAAGGAACAGAATTCAATCCTGTATGTAATTATGGAAGGTCAAAGCTAGAGGCAGAAAGAGTTTGTAACGAGTATAGAAAAAAAGGTCTAAATATAATTATCCTACGTCCAAGAACAATCTTAGGTGAAGGAAGATTGGGTATATTTCAGATACTCTTTAATTGGATAGCTGAAGGGAAAAATATCTATATCATCGGTAGGGGAGATAATTTATTTCAATTTTTAAGTGAGAGAGATTTGGTCTCGGCTTGTATCTTAAGTCTTGAGCGAGATTGCTATAATGAAGATTTTAATTTAGGTGCAGAAAATTATTCTACTTTAAAAGAAGACCTCAAAGACCTTATCATTTATGCTAAATCTAATTCAAAGATAGTCTCAATTCCTCCAAAGACCTCAAAGATTCTTCTAAGAATCCTCGATTTTTTAAATCTCATACCCCTTACACCCTGGCATTACTTAACCTTAGATAAACCTTTTTATTTTGATATAACTAAAGCAAAAAGAATATTGGGTTGGTCTCCAAAAGATAGTAATTACAAGATGCTTACGAGAAGTTATGACTGGTATCTTATCCACCGCAAAGAGATAGATAGAGATTTTGGCACTACTCACAGAAAATCACTGAGGCAGAAGATATTAAAATTATTGAGCCATTTTTAATTTTATGAAAGAGCAGGATTTTAAGAAGAATGTAGTTAGAGGCACGGTTATCCTTTTTTTAGTGAAGTTAATATTATTACCCATTAGTATCATTCTGAGCATAATCTTGGCAAGACTACTTGAGCCTGTTCATTTTGGAATTTATGGGATCTTATCTCTTTTTATTGAAACTAGCAGGCAGATCAGTGAATGGGGTTTGGTTGCTTTTCTTATTCAGAAGTATGAATCACCTGATATTCGAGAATATAGGACAGTCTTTACATTAAGGCTCATTATAAGTATTTTCTTCTTAATCCTCATTTGGTTACTACTCCCTTTTTTAGAGAAAGTCTTTAAACTTCCTTCAGAAAGTATTCTGATGGCTAAAGTCTTTTCATCTGTTCTTATTATAGGAACATTATCTGCGGTATCTTCTGCTATTCTTTATAGAAGACTTCAATTTAAGAGGATCGGACTGCTTTATATAATTTCAGTCCTTGGTTATCAGATACCTGCAGTGGTCTTAGCATTTTTAGGATTTAGAGCCTGGAGTTTTATCTGGGCAAGTGTAATATCCGTATCTATTTATACAATCTCCTGCTTTATCTTCTCTCCTTGGAAGATAGGTTTTTTTCTTTATCGACCGGTAATTAAGAGAATCTTGGAATTTGGTTCTTTTTTCCAATTGACTCATATTGTAGCTTTAATAAGGGATAATATCATACCTATTTTAGGTGGAATTTTCTTTGGGCCACAAGCAGTAGGATACTTATCCTGGGCTTACAGTTCTGTACTAAGACTATCGGCATTATTTCATCAGAGTGTAGGAAGTATTGCTTTTCCTGCATTCTCACGAATACAGAATAATTTAGAGGCAGTATCAAGATTCTTTTCTAAATCTATACGCTATCTTATGCTCTTTACAGCACCAATTATGTTCATACTCTTTGCCCTAAGTTATGAAGTGATATTGATAATCTTTAAACCAAAATGGATTCCGGCAATACCGGCACTTATTCTTTTTGGATTTCTCAGTTTATTGGGGCATTTCACAACCATAGGTGATAATCTATTAAAGGGTATAGGTAAAGTGAAAAAGAATTTTTTAATAATGAGTATCTGGACAATACTGAGTTGGGCAGTTTCCCTTTCTACCCTAAAGCCTTTGGGTTATAATTCTATAGCCTTGGGATGGACTTTGAGTGCTTTGGTTCCTGCGATTTGGATAACAATTATAGTTGGAAGGAATTACCCTTTGGATTTAAGAGGAATATTGAATCCAATTTTAGCTTCAGCTATATCCGCATTTTTGGTCTTCCTTTTGAAATCTCTAATTGAGATAAACATCTATACTCTTTTTTTATTGGGAGGATTTGGTCTATGTCTTTATTTGATTATACTTTGGATTTTAGAAGGAAAAAGACTTTTGAGAGAATTGTTAGAACTGTCAAGTCTTTTGAGATTTAAATGAATAAACCAGATTTAGAATTTACGGGTGAATTTCTAATCCCTGATAAAACATCTTTTATCGACTGGAAAGACTATCAAAGGCATATCTTCCGTTATTTATTTGCCAGTGAATATGTGAAGGATAAACTTGTTTTGGATTTGGCCTGTGGAGTAGGTTATGGTGCTTATATTTTATCTAAGAGAGGTGCTAAAAAGGTTATAGGAGGGGAGATTAAAAGTGAACTCTTAGACTATGCCAATTTCTATTATAAAGGAGAAAACCGATATTTTGTAAGCCTGGATTGTTTAGAACTTCCTTTTAGAGATAAATCATTTGATATCATAGTTAGTTTTGAAACAATTGAGCATCTGTTAGATGTAAAAAAATTTTTATCCGAGTCTTGTCGGATATTAAAACCAGATGGAGCCTTTATCTGTTCCACCCCAAATCTCTTTTCCCGATATACTAAAGAACAAATCCCGCCATTCCACATTCATGAGTTTCATTTAAGAGAACTTAAGGCTTTACTCCAAAAACATTTTTATGAGATCTTATTATTTACTCAAGACTATCGGAGTAGACCCGAATACTTTTTGAAACTTGTTAATTATTTTTTTGATAAATTAATTATTACAGGGGTCTATAGATTTTTATTAAAATTTGCAAGTAAAGAGAGATTGAAGAGTTTAAAAGAAAAGACAATGGTTATTTTTAAGCTACAGGGAATTCATAAAAATAAGAAGGCAAACAATAAATTAAATATTGGTAAAGATGAAATTGGAGGGTATATATACATAAACAATGATGTTATAAAAAATTTTGATCCTAAATACGAAGTTAAAAAATTTAAAAATAAATTAATGTATATTCCCTACGTTTTTATAGCTATATGTCGAAAGCCTAAAGGGATGAATTTTTGATGAAAGAATTGATTGGATTTAACAACTTTCCCAACGATTTTGTAAATTTTTCTCTGAGAGCAAAATTATCTAAAAAGTATGGGTTTTTTGGCAAGATTCCTATGTGGGCAGGTGTGAGGCTTCATCAATTCTATCCACCCTTATCTACCTTATCTGTAAGGATACTGGGAATCAGAGGGACTATCTTATTTTACCTTATCTTTACATTTTGGATATGGAGTCATTATCATAATCCTTTAACTGCCCTTCTGTATTTGCTTGGCTTCTACCATTTTTCAATTCTGCTTTGTGTAGGAAGACTATCTGAATTCTTTGGTTATAGTCTTGTGGCCTTTTCTTTCCTTAATAGTAACCCTATCTTCTCAGGAATCTCCTTAGGTCTTTCAGGTCTATTCTATCCCTTACCTTTTTTTGTGGGATTATTTATCTTGCTATTTAAATTCAATCTTCTAATTTACCTGATTGCCTTTCTTGTCTGTGGATGGTGGTATATCCCTTTCATTTTAAATTATAGAAAAATATCTTTTTTAAAAGAAAAAAGAACTGATAAGATTTTAGGTTTATATTATATGCAATGGATGAGTATCTTTAATTTAATTATCTTTCTATTTGGAAACTTATGGCTAAAGATAACTGTAAGTCTATTGGCTTGGTTATATCCAGGTCATTTAAGATATGGTCTATTTCCAGGTAAGATTGAATTCAAAGGTTATATAGATCGAATTAAGAGTAAGATAAAAATTTATGTATTTCTATGGCCTTTCTTCTGTGAGGATATCCCAAGAGTCATTCCAGGAATTAATAAGATAAAAGAAAGTACAGTAGTTCTGGAATATCCTTTCTGTGATGAGGCAAGTCAAGACAGATACAGTGGCTCTTTAAAACCTTGGATTTGGGCCTGCGCCAATTATCTTATAGATAAGGGGATAATCGTATACAATGGTTTACCTTCTACAGAGGTTCCTCTTGAGAATATAAAGATTCCTGAGAATATAAAGAGGTATTCTTTAAGAGATTTGGGTTTAAAGTCAACAGAGAAGGAAGAGGCGGATCTCTCAAATCTAAAAAATGCGATATATCAAATTATAGATATATGCAAAAAATTTGTAATAAGAATTAAAAATAAAGGTTTTTTATCTGCTTATAATCATTTTATCTTTACCCTACTCTATGGGATCCGTTGGAAATGGTGGATAAAGTTTCTAACAATCTGGGCGCCTTTTCCTCAGTCTGTAGAGATAGAAGTAAGCACGAGTTGTAATCTAAGGTGTATAATCTGTGAGTTGACTTATTGGAAAGAACCACCAAGGTTAATGTCCTTAGATGAATTTAAATCTATAGTTGATCAATTCCCCAAATTAAGATTCATTGCCTTAACAGGAATTGGAGAGAATTTTTTAAATAAAAATCTCTTGGATATGTATAGGTATGTGAAGAAAAAATGGCCCCACATTTATATCGAACTCTATGATAGTTTCTACTTTATAGATGAAGATATAGCTCATATTTTGATAAATGAGATCAATTTAGATGAAGTTCTCATATCTATTGATTCTTCAAGAAAAGAAACTTATGAGAAGATAAGAGTTAACTCTGATTTTGAAAGAGTTGTGGAAAATATCCGTTCTTTTCTTAAGGTAAAAAGAAAGAGTAAAAAATACTATCCTAAGGTTAGTTTTCATTTTATAGTTAACAGATTGAATAAAGATGAGATGGTTGAGTTCTTAGAGTGGGTGAATTCTCTACGTAATGGAGAACAAGTTTCTGTCTTTTTTACGCGCCTGCTTCACTCATTTTCTGAGATAGAAGCCCTATTTGTGGATGTAGACAAGGTTTCAATTGAAAGAATAGAAAAGAAAGCACAGGAATTAGGGATAAACATTCGTTGGAATCTAGATATCCCTTTAGAAAAATGTCCTGCCTATTACTGTGGTAATTGGCTGATGCCCTTTATATTTGTTACCGGTGAGGTTATACCTTGTTGTGCGATGAATGAGGCAAATGCCAGAGAAATGCAAAGAAAAATGAGTTTAGGAAATGTATTTAAGGAGAATTTTAGAGATATCTGGAAGAATGAAAAATATAAGAGATTAAGAATGGATATAAGAAAAGGAAAGATTCCCCCCTTTTGTTTTAATTGTCCTATGTTTTCTGAGGTATTATTGTAATGAGAGTTGTATTTATAGATCCTCCAGCTTGGCAAAAGGGCCTAAATGTCGGTTTAGCTTATTTAGCGAGTGTCTTAATTAGAGATGGTATAGATGTAAAAGTTATAGATATGAATAATGTGAATTTGGATATGGGTGAACTTAAAAGAATATTACTTGATTTTGCACCAGATGTAATTGGCTATTCAGTAAAGTCAAATACTGCCAAAGAAGTCTCGAGACTCTCTAAATTTACTAAGGAATTGTTTCCTCGAAGTCTGCATATCGCAGGTGGTCCTCATATTACTCTCTATGCTGAAGAATTTATTAAAGATAACCCAGCGTTTGATATTTTATTGGCTGGAGAGGGAGAAGGAGTTATTGGGGAGATATTAAAAGGTGCAATTTCTGGTGGTTCTTATAAAGAAAGAATAATTTATTCTCCATTTGTTCCTGCTCTTGATATATTATCCTTTCCTAACTTTGATTCCTTTTTAGGCTTGAAAATAGAAAACTTTTCCTGGCCTTTAATAACAAGTAGAGGATGCCCTTTTAATTGTATCTATTGTTGTGTAGGTAAGATTAGTGGTAAAAGGATAAGAATGCGTTCTCCTGAAAGCGTTGTTGCGGAGATAGAAGATGTAGTTGAAAAGTACAGAATTAAGAGATTTGAAATATTGGATGATTGTTTCAATATTGATATAGAACGGGTAAAGAAAATTTGCAATCTTATTTTAAAGAAAGAGATCAAAATAGGATGGTCTTGTCCTAATGGGTTGAGAGCCGATAGGATAGATAAAGAATTAGCCGAGATGATGGTAAGATCCGGATGTGATATGGTAATGTTTGGCATTGAGACAGTGGATAGATTTGTCTTTGAAAAAATAGGAAAAAATGAGAACCTCGAAGATATCATAAGGTCGATAAAGATATTTAAAGATTTCAATATAAAAGTAGGTGGATTTTTCATAATCGGTTTACCGGGAAGTAGCAAAAAAGATATAGATAAAGATATTGATTTTATTAGAAGGTATAGATTAGATTTTGCTCATTTTAATCTATTGGTTCCTTATCCCAACACAGATGTCTGGCAATGGATAGAAAGGAATGGGAGATTTATAAGGGATTATAAAGAAGGAATGCATTTTGGAGAAGACCCTAAACCCGTCTTTGAGACAGATGGATTTAGTCAAGATGAGATGGTTGAATGTTTTATGCGGGCAAATATAATTGCCGGAAATATCCATTGGTTTCTTCCTGAGAGGCTTAGCCTGTGGGAACGAAGAAAGAAAATTATCTCTTTGTGTTGGAGATATGATAAAAAAGAGTTAATTAGATGGATTTATATCTTTTTAAAAAATAAAATCCCCTCAATGTTTAATTAGAATAACAATGCGTATTCTTGTAGTCTCTAATTTATACCCTCCTTATTATCGAGGTGGTTATGAATTGGGTTGTCGTGATGTAGTAGAACAACTTAAGATACGTGGCTACCAAATCAAAGTCCTAACCAGAATCTTTGGAATAAATCATCCTCATACCGATGGTGAAGTCTACCGTTGGCTGGAATTTTGTTTACCTTCAGCACGTTTCGTTCTTACCGATGAGATAATCAATCAGAGGGTTTTTAGGCGTTTGTGTAATGCCTTTAAGCCAGATCTTGTATTTTTCTGGAATCTTACACATGCTTCTATTTCCTGTGCATTTCTTGCGCAAAAGATGCAAATACCTACTTGCTATTACATCTTTGATAATTGGCTTGCAACCTGGGAGATGGACTACTGGTATCAAGCATGGAAGCATATTTTAGATAGAAGTAAATATTCCTTTTTAAGAAACTTAGTGTTTCAATTTACTTCAAATATTTTTGATCTAATAAGGCCTGAAGGTAATTTAGATTTAAGGCATGTGATTTTTGCATCTGAGTATCTAAAAGGTATCGCTATGCAGGTAGGCAAACCCGTAGCCGATGCTAAGGTTATCCACTTTGGAATAAACATCGAGCAATTTCCATATAAAAGAGAACGATGTGAAAAACCGAAAAGACTACTGTATGTTGGTCAGATAGTCCCCCATAAAGGTGTGCATACGGCCATTGAGAGTTTGGCATTATTAGTAAAGAAATACCGTTATGAGTCACTTTCACTTACTATAGTAGGAAATCTCGATTTTTTTCCTTCGTATGTGCTTTATCTTAAGAAACTTATAAAAGATAATAATTTGGAAAAAAGAGTGAAATTTATGGGTTTTCTTTCCCGTGAGCAAATTTTAAGTGTTTATTACAACCATGACATCTTTCTTTTTCCTTCTTGCTGGGACGAACCATTTGGTATGGTTCTCCTCGAAGCAATGTCCTGTGGATTACCGGTGGTGAGTACTGCTACTGGTGGAAGTTCTGAGATCTTAGAGGATGGAGTCAATGCGTTAATCTTTCCGAGAGAGGATATAGAAGCCTGTGCACTTCAGATAAAGTGTCTTCTTGATGACTCAAAGCTCTTTGAGAGGATTTCTCAGAATGCGAGGCAAACTATCGAAAATAGATTCCAAATCGAGCCAAAAGTAGATCTAATTGAAGATGTACTGATAAATACCATTAAAGATGATGATAAGAATTATAGGCGATATAATAAAAGATTGAGATCCTCTTCTACAGAGATTACTCAAAAAGAACCTAAAAGCCCAAACGATATTAGATGCATAACTAAGACTCTCCTGTTTTTGTGGAATTTCATATCTGGGCTACAGTATTTTTTTCTTCCGAGTTTATGGCTTAGAAGGATAAAAATTTTTATTGAAACTTTACAGATCCTATTCATATTTTTATCTTACAAGATCTTTTTCTTCCTTATAGGAATCTCTCGTAAGAAAAAAAAGATAAATCTAAGTAGAGTAAAGAGCATTTTAATAGTTCAATTGGCTGATATTGAAGATGCGGTATTAAGTAGTCCTTTTTTAAGGGAATTAAGGAGGTCATTTCCTTCGGCTTGGATTGGATTAGTTGTGCAACCAGGTATCTACAATTTAGTTGAGAAGTGCCCATATGTAAATGAGGTATTTACATTTGATTGGA
>JAMWCK010000041.1 GCA_023819625.1 Candidatus Omnitrophota bacterium
ATTCTGTAAAACTGGGAAACCTTTCTAAGGCAGATTACGTTATTTTGGGCAAGGCCATTGCCTCTTCTGGTGGAAACGTGCCGCAATCAAACCTGCGTTCTTGCTTTGCCAACGTTACGGCCAGACTTATCCGCGTCAAAGACGGTAAGGTAGTAGCGTATCTCGATGCAACAGGAAATTCCGCGCATATGGATGTGGTTTCCGGTGGCCAAGAAGCGCTTTCAAATGCTGCAGAGGAATTGGCAACAAAGGTAATTGAGACATTAAATAAAGAAGGAGGAAAGTAGGATGAGAAAACTATCAGTGGTTATTGCGTTATTAAGTTTAAGTTATAGTGTTATTGCGTTAACCGGTTGTGCCACTTTAATGCAACCCACTGCCCAGGTGGATACCACTGCGGGCGCTGCACCTTTACCGCCTTATTCCGGACCCAAGGCAAGAATCGCGGTTGCAGATTTTGAGGTAAAAGCAGCCAAGGCAACGGGCGAGATAGGCTCAGGTTTACGGGAGATGTTAATTACTGCCCTTATTAACAGCAATCGTTTCTCCGTAGTAGAACGTCAAGCACTCTCCGCGGTAATGCAGGAACAGGAATTGTCTAGCTCCGGCGCGGCTCAGGCAGGTGCAGGTGGCCCACAGAGAGGAAAGATTAAAACCGCGGATTTAATTATTACTGCTGCGGTTACAGAATTTGACCCGCAGGCATCCGGCGGAAGCGGTGGTATCGGTGGTGGCGGAGGGGTGGGAAGCGGTATATTGGGCGGTCTTTTAGGTGCTGCCTTAAACAAGGCGCATATGGCTTTGGATATCCGCATTGTGGATACTTCTACCTCAGAGGTTTTAGCGGCTACACGCGTACAGGGTCAGGCCTCGGATGTTGCTGGCGGATTTATGGCTGGATTTTTGGGCAGTTGGGGATTAAGCGGCGGATTGTCTGTTTATGCCAACACACCAATGGAAAAGGCGATCCGCATCTGTATTATTGAGGCAGTGCGTTATATTTCGCAGGCGATCCCGGCAAACTACTACAAATATTAATTTAATTATGGGCAAAAGAAAACGTAGAGGCAAGCTTAACTGGCGTTCGAAACGCGCCAATAAAGGAAGAAAGCCCTGTTTGGGATAAAACCTAATTTATTTAATTAAGGGGAGGTGGCAATGGAAGAGAAAGAAATCGGCAAAGTCACCCATTTTTACGGCAACCTCAGCGTGGGTATTATTGAACTCTGGGATAGCTTAAAAATAGGTGAGACCATTCATATCAAAGGCCACAGCGATGATTTTACCCAGATTGTAGAGTCGATGCAAATTGAGCATGCCAATGTAACCGAGGCAAAGGCAGGAGACCTTGTGGGTATAAAGGTAGCGCAAAAAGTCCATCCCAACGACAGAGTCTACAAAGTCACCGCTTAGATTCAATTTCTGATAATGATTCTTGTCTGGATTCTCTTCAGTACATTCATTGTGAGTCTTATTTCGCTTATCAGTGTATTTACTCTTTGTATAAAAGAGAAATTATTAGAGAAAATCTTATTCGTTCTGATTGGTTTCTCTGCCGGCGCGCTTATCGGCGGTGCATTTTTACATATCTTACCTGAGGCCTTGGAGAAAAACCCCTCAAGTGTGGTGATTTTTTCTTATTTTATCTTCGGGATAATTTTATTTTTCTTATTGGAAAGATACCTCCATTGGCGGCATTGTCACCGTGGGATCTGTGATATTCACGCCTTCACTTATCTTAATCTTATCGGTGACGGACTCCACAATTTTATTGACGGGATGGCGATTGCTATAAGTTTTATTGCCTCTTTTAGATTAGGAATAGTCACTACCTTGGCGGTGATTTTTCATGAAATTCCTCAGGAATTGGGTGATTTTGCCGTCTTGGTCTGGGGTGGATTTAGTAAAAAAAAGGCACTTTTTTATAATTTTATTTCTGCCCTTACTGCGGTAATTGGGGCAGTTGTTGGTTATCTGATTTACGAGAAAGTAGGTGGTTTATCGGGCTTTATCCTACCTTTAACTGCTGGTGGGTTTATTTATATCGCAAACTCTGATCTCATTCCTGAAATGCACAAGGAGAATAATCTTAAGCGTTCAGGTTTTGCCTTCTTTGCCTTCTTGTTGGGGATAATATTTATGGTCCTCCTTCGTCTTTTTGAATAATCAATGAAAAAAATATCTTTAGTCCAACTGAAAGCAAACCAGAAAGGAAAGATTATTGAGATTCACGCAGGTAGTGGTCTACAAAATAGATTGCTCTCAATGGGGATCTCTCCGGGTAGAGAAATTACTAAACTTAGCCAGTTTATGTTAAGAGGTCCGGTAGCCATAAAGGTAGGGCGTAGTATCATTGCTTTAGGTTACGGGATGGCGCATAAAATTATTGTTGAAGTTGAATGAACAAAAAGATTTTTTTAATCGGTAATCCCAACGTCGGTAAAAGCGTGGTCTTCTCGCGTCTGACAGGTATAGAGGTGATCACCTCTAATTATCCTGGCACCACCGTAGAATTTACCAAGGGTTATCTTAAAATTGATGAAGAGAAATTAGAAGTAATTGACCTTCCCGGAACTTACTCGCTGGAGCCTACCTCTAAAGCCGAGGAGGTTGCGGTCTCTTTATTAAAAGAATGCCCACCTGATAAATCAATTGTAATTAATATCATTGATGCAACTAATTTAGAGCGGAATTTATTTTTAACCTTACAATTAATTGAGGACGGTTACGCAGTAATTGTCTGTCTGAATATGTGTGACGATGCCATACACCGTGGCATCCATATTGATATCTCGGCCTTAGAGAAGCTCTTAAATGTTCCTGTAATTCCTACCTGTGCGGTTACCGGTTTTGGGATAAGGTATTTAATTAAAAGACTAAAGGAGGCAAAACCGGTTTTAAAAAATAAGGTTAATCACTATCAACGCTGGCAGGAGATCGGTAGAATTATAGAGACAGTGCAACACCTCAAGCATCGCCATCATACATTAAGAGAAATTCTAGAAGACGTTTCAGTAAGGCCTTTAAGTGGACTGATTATGGCAACAATTGTCATCTATATATCTTTTAAGGTGGTGCGTTTTTTAGGTGAATTATTAATTGAAAAAATTTTTGACCCCTTGTTTTTTAATTTTTATCAGCCCCTTTTAGAAAAAATAAGTCTTGCCTTGGGCCAAAAGGGTTTCTGGCATCATTTGCTTATCGGCGAATTGATTGAAGGTAAAATTGACTTTCGGCAATCCTTGGGTGTTTTAACCACTGCCCCTTATATTGAATTTGCGATGGTCTTGCCTTATCTTGTCTCTTTTTATCTTATCTTAAGTATCTTAGAAGACATCGGATATTTACCCCGGCTGGCGATGTTATTGGATAATCTTCTGCACCGTTTAGGACTACACGGTTTTGCCATTATTCCCGTACTTTTGGGTTTCGGCTGTAATGTGCCAGGAATTCTGGCCACGCGCGTCTTGGAATCTAAACGGGAAAGACTCATTGCCACCACCTTGATTTCTATTGGTGTGTCCTGCGTTCCTTTGCAGGCAATGATTTTTGGCCTCTTAGGTAGTTTTAGTGGGTTCTATACGGGCGGGGTATATTTAGTTTTATTTTCTGTATTGGTTATCTTAGGTTTAATTTTAAACCGTATTCTAAAAGGTTTTAGCCCGGAGCTTATCTTAGAGATTCCTCCTTATCGCCTTCCGCCATTTTTGCTTTTAATGAAAAAATTATTCTTTCGCATCAAAGGATTTTTGTTTGAAGCAGCGCCCATCGTCCTTTTAGGGGTTTTTATGGTTAATATCTTGCTTTATTTTAATTTATTTGAAATTTTAATTGACATCTTTGCCCCGGTAATCAAAGGATTGTTTGGGCTACCCAAGGAGGCAATCATTCCTTTAGCTATCGGTTTTTTGCGCAAGGATGTTGCTGTAGGTATGCTTATGCCTTTAGGCCTTTCGCCAAAGCAGTTGTTTATTGCTGCTACTTTATTGGCAATGTCTTTTCCTTGTATTGCCAGTTTTCTCATTATCTTTAAGGAATTAGGACTTAGAGATTTACTTAAAGCCACTTTGATAATGCTTCTTACAAGTACAATTGTCGGTACTATAGTCAATTTTGTCATCTTACGTTAAATGAAAGCAGTTGCCTTAATTTCTGGCGGTCTGGATAGCGCACTGGCGGCAAAGTTAATTAAAGATGAGGGCATAGAAATTATTGGCCTTAACTTTAAGACGCCTTTTTGTCTTTGTGATAAAAGGGGCTCTTCGGGCTGCTTAAATCGTGCACAGCAGATTGCCCATAATTTAGGAATAGAACTTAAGGTAGTGGGAATTACCAATGAGTTTTTCCGGATTATAGAAAACCCCAAGCACGGCTACGGTTCAAATATGAATCCGTGTATTGACTGTCGTATTCTAAAATTTAGCAAGGCCAGAGAGTTTATGCAGGTAGTCGGTGCGTCATTTATCATTACCGGAGAGGTTTTAGGTCAGCGGCCGATGTCCCAACATCGACAGGCATTAAAGGTTATTGATAAAGAAAGCCAATTAGAAGGACTGGTCTTAAGGCCTTTATCGGCTAAACTTTTGCCTAAGACGATTCCGGAGGAAAAAGGTTGGGTGGTTAGAGATAGATTATTAGATTTTAGTGGCAGGACACGCAAACCACAGATAGAATTGGCCAAAAGACTTAAGATTAAAGATTATTCTTGTCCTGCTGGCGGATGTCTTTTAACTGATCCTAGTTTCTGTCGTCGGCTTAAAGATTTAATATATCATGAGGGGCTAAATCTTAATCATGTAGAACTCTTAAAATTAGGTCGGCACTTTAGATTAACACCTAAGACAAAATTAGTGGTGGGAAGAAACAGAGATGAAAACTTACGCCTGGTAGAGCTAAGACAAGAAAATGATGCTTTATTTATGCCGCTTAAAATTTCTGGACCCACGGCCTTGACAAGGGGGCCACTTAATAGAGATTTAGTAAAACTTTCCGCTAGCATCGTTAGTCGTTATTGCGACTTAAATGACAGGCGGGAAGTAGAAATAGTTTTTAAAAATAGTCTAAATAAGGAAGAGATCTTAAGTGTCTTGCCGATTGAAGAAAGCCATCTTGTAACCTTAAGGATATGACCAGAAATTTCCTAAATGTAAGAGCCGGGATTAAGAAAGGATAGATGGGATGAAAGAGGCCATACTTTACGAAAGACTAAAAGATAATTTGGTGCATTGTTATCTCTGTAGCCATCAGTGTAAAATTGCCGAAGGAAAATTTGGTTTCTGTGGGGTAAGACAGAATTTAAAAGGAAGATTATATACCCATGTTTATGCCAAGCCCATCGCGCTGAATATTGACCCTATTGAAAAAAAACCCCTGTATCATTTTTTTCCCGGCTCAACGAGTTTTTCCGTGGCTACTTTAGGCTGCAATTTTCAATGTCGTTTTTGTCAAAACTGGGACATTTCGCAAGTAAGACCAAGAGATGGTGCGCATCTAAAAGAAGAAGAGGCCCTGCCTGAGGAGATAGTCAAAGGCGCCCTAAAATATAAATGTAAAAGTATCTCTTATACCTACACTGAGCCAACGATATTCTTTGAATACGCCTATGATACCGCAAAATTGGCTAAAGAAAAAGGGCTTTATAATAATTTTGTCACCAATGGCTATATGACTAAAGAGTGTTTAGAGATGATAAAGCCATATCTAGATGCCGCCAATGTTGATTTAAAATTCTTTAAAGACAGCTCTTATAAGAAAATTTGTGCCGGAAGTTTACAGCCGGTATTAGATTCCATTAAATTAATGCATGAGCTGGGCATTTGGGTGGAGGTGACTACTCTGGTTGTGCCAGGTGAAAACGATTCCGAAGAAGAGCTATCTAAGATTGCCGAATTTGTTGCCAGTATAGACAAAGATATGCCCTGGCATGTCTCGCGTTTTCATCCAGATTATCAATTTACTGACCGCCAACCCACAAGTTTGGAGACCTTAAAAAAGGCAGAAGCCCTCGGTAAAAAAGCCGGATTGAATTATGTCTATGTAGGTAATGTCATCGGCTTCGGTAATGATACCTATTGCCCCAACTGTAAAAAATTATTAATTAAAAGAGAAGTATTTAGCGTTTTAGAGTATAATATAAAAGATAGCAGGTGTGTTTTCTGTAATACACTAATCCCCGGTGTATTTTAGAGATACCCTTGGCTTTGGCTAAAAAGGGTTTCCCTGTATATAGATGAAAGCAAAAAAAGCGTTGCTTATAGTAGATCTGCAAAATGATTTCTGTCCGGGCGGAGCCCTGGCTGTACCTGAAGGGGATAAGATTGTGCCAATAATAAATAAATATATAAAAATCTTTACCAAAAATAAATGGCCGATATTTGCCAGTCGTGACTGGCATCCTAGAAAGACAAAACACTTTAAGGAATTTGGTGGCAGTTGGCCGGTGCATTGTGTGCAGAATACTTTCGGTGCTGCATTTCATCCGAAACTTAAGTTAACCAAAGATACTATACTTTTATATAAAGGTATGGACCCCAAAAAAGATAGCTACTCTGCTTTTGCGGCAGAGGATTTAAGCAAAAGGCCGCTACCTAAGATATTAAAAAGATTGGGCATAAAGGAGCTTTACATTGGTGGTTTGGCCACAGATTACTGCGTTAAATCCACAACCCTTGATGCCTTAAAAGCACGTTTTAAGGTAAAGCTCTTACTGGATGCCATAAAGGGAGTAAATCTTAAGCCTGATGATTCTAAAAAGGCAATTCAACAGATGCTTAAAAAAGGGGCAAAAAAGATTACCTTAAAAACATTGGGGAGGGAAAAATGTCTTTAGATGAAATTAAAATTTCCCAGGCAATAATTGAAGCTTATAAAGATAAACTCATTAAGGCCCTGGATGTAGATGTGGCAATTGTCGGTGCCGGGCCAGCGGGGATGTGTTGCGGATATTATTTAGCCAAGGCGGGTAGGAGAGTAGTGATTTTTGAGAGAAAATTATCTGTGGGTGGCGGGATGTGGGGTGGCGGGATGATGTTTAATGAGATTGTCGTAGAGGAGAAGGCAAAAAAGATTCTTGATGAATTCGGGATAAAGACAAGACCTCATAAAAATGGTTATTATTTAGCCGATGCCATCGAGGCAGTTTCTACAATATGTTCAAAAACCGTAAAGGCAGGGGCAAAGATTTTTAATCTCTTGAGTGCAGAAGATGTAATGGTAAGAAAAAAACATGTCTGCGGCCTGGTGTTAAACTGGACTTCTGTAGAGATGGCCAATTTACACGTTGATCCGATTACGATAAGCGCAAAAGTGGTTGTGGATGCTACCGGTCATGCCGCAGAGATTGTGCGGATTGTAGAAAGAAAAGCCAAAATAAGACTTAAGACCAAGACAGGAAAGATTATGGGCGAAGGTTCGATGTGGGCAGAGGCGGCAGAGGAGATAGTGGTTAGGAATTCTAAAGAGCTCTGCCCCGGACTTTATGTCTGCGGGATGGCGGCAAACGCAGTATTCGGCGGACCACGGATGGGCCCGATATTTGGTGGAATGCTATTGTCAGGTAAAAAATTAGCCGAGGATTTGGCCAGATGAAGTTATTGGTGGCAGCCGTCTTTCTTTTGACGTATCTGTTGATTGTGACAAAAAAGGCTCATCCCTTTGTTGTTCTGGGTATTGCCATAGGGTTTCTTTTCGTAAGCGGCGTAATTACGCCCAAACAGGCAATTTCTTCTATAAATTACAATGTGCTTGCGGTTTTTTTAGGCACAATGGTTCTGTCTAGCCTTTTTACCTTTTCCGCGGTGCCTGCGTATCTAGCCACGAAATTAGTCGACCGCGCTAAAACCGTAGGAACAGCACTGTTGGGTATATGTATATTATCCGGACTTATCTCTAGTGTCGTGGAAAACGTGGCTACCGTCTTAATTGTTGCGCCCATTGCCTTTGAAGTCGCCCGGAGATTAAAAGCCGATCCCTTACCATTTTTGATCGGGATAACGGTATCCGCGAATCTCCAAGGATGCGCCACAATGGTTGGCGATAGCCCAAGTATCATCTTAGCCCTTTCCAGTGGCATGAATTTTATGGATTTCTTCTGGATGAAAGGAAGGCCAGGCATAACCTTCGCTGTAGAATTAGGGGCACTGGCATCATTTTGTGTACTTTATCTTATGTTTAGAAAATACAAGCAACCGGTGGAAAGGATAGAAGAAGTAAAAGTTAAAACCTGGTTTCCCGCTATACTCTTAATGCTGATGCTTTTGACCTTAGGTAGCACAAGCTTTATTAAAAATAGACACCCTTATAGCGTCGCATTTATCTGTTTGGGGTATGCCTTAATTGGTCTAGTTTGGCACCAGTTAAGACATAAGGAATCGATATCTTTAATAAAGGATTTAGACTGGTATACCTTCTTTTTTTTAATCGGGATATTTATTCTCGTCGGAAGCCTTAGTTTTTGTGGGGTAATCGACGATATCGCAAGGTTCATCAGCGCAATTACTAAAGGGAATAAATTTTTATCCTTTACAATTATTGTTTGGTTTTCGGTTTTGGTGTCGGCGTTCGTGGATAATATTCCTTATACCGTGGCGATGATCCCAGTAGCAAAACTTGTGGCCACATCTTTAGGTACAAGCCCTTATTTATTTTTGTTTGGCTTACTTATCGGCACATCCTTAGGTGGCAATATCACGCCTATCGGAGCATCCGCGAATGTGGTAGCAGTAGGACTTTTGCACAAAGAAGGTTATGCGGTTAAATTTTGTGATTTCGTAAAGATTGGTCTTCCTTTTACCCTTAGTGCTGTAAGTACTGGTTATCTTTTCTTGTGGTTTGTCTGGAGATAATTTAAAAAGAAGTGATCACGCTATGGATATCTTTCATGGTATTATCAATATTACGGGATTCACTTTAAATATTATCGGCGCGCTAATTACTATCTGGGGTATCCTTGTCTCTTTAATTGAATTCATAAGAAAAGAGATATTTTTTAGAGGGGATCAGATA
>JAMWCK010000042.1 GCA_023819625.1 Candidatus Omnitrophota bacterium
CGCCAACCTTTAGAAGAAGGAACAATTCGCATCTCGCGAGCAAGCAGAAATTTCTCTTTTCCCTGTTCATTTATGCTCGTTTGCGCCATGAACCCCTGTCCGTGTGGTTATTATACTGACCCAAAAATGGTTTGCCGCTGTAGTACTACAAAAATCCAGAATTATCTTAGCAAGATCTCTGGACCTTTATTTGACCGTATTGATATCCACATTGAATTACCGCCGGTAAAGTATAAGGAGTTAACGGCGGCTAACGATGGAGAAACCTCCAATTGCATTAAGGCCAGGGTAGAAAAGGCGCGTCTTATTCAACGCCAGAGATTTAAGGACGAAGGGATACTCTGTAATTCCCAAATGTCAGGAAAACTCCTAAAGAAATATTGTCCTTTGGATGATGAGGCACAGGAACTGTTAAGATTAACCATGACGGAATTGGGTTTTTCCGCAAGGGCATACGATAAAATCTTGAAAGTTTCCCGCACGATTGCGGATCTGGCACAAACGCAAACAATCAAAGCCGAGCACATCGCAGAGGCAATCCAATATAGAAGTCTAGATCGCCTCTAGCCTCTAGAAACAGTTTCCGATTTATTCGGGAAAGTGTTTCTAATTTATTCGGGAAAGGGGGTTAAAGAAAATGGCTAAAACAAGACTCCTTATTAAAAATGCCTGTTACCACATCTATGCCAGAGGGAATCAAAAGCAGAAGATATTCTCTAACAGCGATGACTTTAAATTCTATCTTTATCAGTTAAGGCGCTATAAACGAAAATTTTCTTTTCTTTTATATGGCTACTGCCTGATGCCAAATCACATCCATCTTATAGGTAAACCTATTGTACCAGAAAATCTATCTAAATTTATGCAATGCTTACAACGTTCCTATACTGCTTATTACAATAATAAATATGAAAAGACAGGTCACCTATGGCAAGGTAGATTCAAAATGAAAGTAATTGCAGAAGATAACTATCTCATTGATTGCATTGCCTACATAGAAGAAAATCCTGTAAGGGCGAATTTAGCAATTACTCCTAAAGAATACGAGTTTAGCAGTTACCGGGAAAGAAACCTCAAAGATACTGATTTTAATATCCTTGATGAGATTTTACTTTATGAATAATCTCGGTGAAGAAACGGCGAAACAGTTTCCCGTTTAATTTTGAAACAGTTTCTGCTTCAATTCAGAAACAGTTTCTAACTATTAATCAGAGCCAGGGCCTCAGCACGGGTCTTTTGATTATGTTGGAATATCCCCCTGACTGCAGAGGTTACCGTCAGTGTGCCTGGCTTTTTTACCCCACGAAAAGACATACACATATGATCTGCCTCTATAACTACCATACAACCCTTGGGGTTAAGTTTTGACATAATTATCTCGGCAATCTGGGTAGTAAGCCTCTCCTGAACCTGTAACCGTTTGGATAAGATATCTACTACCCGCACTAATTTGCTTAATCCCGTGACACGGCCGCCGCGGGGAATATAGGCGATGTGTGCCTTCCCTACAAAAGGCAGAAGATGATGTTCGCAAAAAGACTGTAAAGGGATATTTTTAAGCAAAATAATCTCATCGTGCTTCTGGTCCAGGATAACCTCTAATTCCTTCTTTGGGTCCTGATGGATACCAGAAAAAATCTCTTCATACATCTCGGCTACACGGCGAGGAGTATCTTTAAGATCCTTTCTTTGGGGATCTTCACCAATTGCCTCCAAGATATCCCAAATTGCCTTCTCAATCTTCTTTTTATCCATCTATACCTCCAATTACTTACCAATACAAAACTCACTGAATACCTTGTCTAATAAATCCTCAGTGAATCTTCTGCCCAATATGCCATCTAACAGACCCAGGGCATCTTTTAATCCCTGGGCAATAAACTCTATTGATAATCTATTATCTAACGAATCCAATGCCTCTTCAATAAATTTTTGTGTCTCTTTAATTGCCTGGATGTGTCTTAGATTCGCTACCATAAATGGCTCAGGAGAAACGACCTTTCCCGCAAAGATTAAATTAGCAATTGTTTCTTCTAAAAGCGTAATATTCTTTAATTTTTTTGCCGAGATTTCAATTATATTTTTAAATTCTTTGATAATCTCTGTCTTGTCTATTTTTTGCTTGCAGTCTATCTTGTTTATAACTGCGAGGGTTTGCCTTTTCTTTAATCTTGCCATTAACATCCGGTCCTGTGGTGATAAACGTCTAGTTCCATCAAAGACTAAAATTATCAGGTCCGCCCGATCGATCTGTTTTTTGGCGCGCTGGATCGCCTTTCTTTGGACTAAATCCCGCGGCTCAATAATACCCGCGGTATCCACAATCTTAACCGCAATACCCTTTATATCGATAACCTCTTCAATAGTATCACGCGTCGTGCCGGCAACCGGTGTTACAATCGAACGTTCGGTCTTAAGTAATGCGTTAAGAAGGGAGGACTTACCCACATTTGGCTTACCGCAAATCACTACCTGTATCCCCTCACGCAAGATACGAGCATATCTTGAATGATCAATGATATTCTTCAATTCCTGATTCATTTTAACTAATCTTTCGCGGATTCTTTCTAAATCAACTCTGCCTATTTCTTCATCCGGAAAATCAATGTTTGCCTCTAATACCGTAAGGATATCTAAAATTGTCTTTCTAAAACGCTTTATCTGTTGGGAAAATGTGCCTTTTAGTTGCTCAATGGCTATCTTCAAAGCCGAATCCGTTTTTGCACGGATGATATCCAATACTGCCTCTGCCTGGGCGAGGTCTATTCTTCCATTTAAGAATGCCCGCTGAGTAAACTCTCCGGGTTCAGCAAGTCGTGCCCCATTTTCTAAAACTAAATCTAAGACCTTCCGTAAGGCCACAATTCCCCCGTGACAATTAATCTCTACAATATCTTCTTTGGTATAACTGTATGGTGCGCGCATTACGCTCAAGAGAACCTCATCAATAATCTCTCTGTACTTAGAGGTCTGCGTTGATGCATCCTCATCTTTTGACATCCGCCTATCTACTATCCAGCCATAGTGAAGGGTATAAGACTTAAACTCTGATGGTCTCCTACCATTTTTAGAAACAAAAATCTTATCCGCAATACTCAACGCCTCTTTACCACTTAAACGCACAATACCAATTCCCGATTCACCTAAGGGTGTAGAAATTGCCGCAATGGTATCGGATAAGTTAATTTTTAGCATCTTTAATCTCCTTGCCCTTTCATTAAGGCGCGGAATTCACCCACCACAAACAAAGAACCCGTAACTAAAATCAGGTCCCTTTGTCTGGCTAGATTTAAGGCCTTAGTCTTTGCCTCTTTAACATTTTGCGTAAAATATAATTCTTTGTGTGCAAAATATTGGGCTAACTTTTCTAAAGAGGCAGCCCGTGGATTATTGGCCTTGGTTAAAACAATTTTATCTGCCAAATGATAGAATTCTTTGGCGATTCCTTTTATATCCTTATCACCAGAAACTCCTAAAACCAAAATTAATCTTTTGTATTTAAAATTTTTTTTAATCGTCTGCCTCAAGGCCTTAGCCGAGGCAACATTCTGCGCCCCGTCTAAAACTATGCTCGGCCTATAAGCAACAACCTCACATCTTCCTGGCCACTTAGTATTATAGAGCCCATTTTTTATTGTCTCCTGAGAAATCTTTATCCCATATTCTCCTAGTGCCTTTATAGCCTCTACCGCCACATTGGCATTAATTATCTGATGGTCACCGAGCAAATTTATCTTTAGCCTTTTATTTAATCTTAAATCTTTACCAACCGTGCGCAATTTCGCTTTGACCTGCCGACAGCGATCTCGGATCACCTTTGCTGCCTCTTCCTCCTGTGGGGCGCTGATAACGGTTACCCCTTTTTTAATAATCCCTGCCTTCTGGATAGCAATCTCACTTAACGTATTACCTAATTTTTGTGTATGCTCATAACTAATTGGGGTAATTGCGCAAACCAGAGGCCTAACCACATTGGTTGCATCCAGCCTTCCGCCTAATCCCGTCTCCAAAACCACAAAATCAACATTTTTCTGGTTAAAATAAACAAAGGCCAAAGCAGTATAGACCTCAAAAAAAGAAAGCGTTCCATACTTTGAATTTTGATTATACCTTTCTATCTGTGGTTTAAGACGCTGGGTTAAATCTACGAGCTCGTTTTTAGAAATCATTCCCTCAAAATCTGATTTTGGCTTTTGGTTTTTTCCTTTGGGTTTTAATATCCTTATTCTCTCCCGAAAATCAGAAAGGTGGGGAGAGGTATATAGACCAACCTTATAACCGGCCTCGCGTAATATATAGGTAAGGAAGGCGCAGGTAGAGCCTTTGCCTTTTGTTCCGGCAATATGAATAACCTTTAGTGAATTTTGCGGATTATGGATTAATTTTAAGAAATCCTTAAAGCGCTTTAATTTCAGGGACCGCTTATAGCAAAAGGTGGGCTTTTTTTCATAGTTGATGAATGATTCTAAATACTTAATTATTTCCGGAAAGGTCATTTTGCGTTAAGCCCGCCAGGATCATTAGATTCATAAAAGCAAAAAATAAACGCAACGGCTAAACGATTTAATGTCTAAAATGTCTAATCCCGGTTGTGACCATGGCAATCTTATATTTATCTGCCATTTTAATAATTGCCTCATCAGCAAGGGAACCGCCGGGTTGGATAATGGCCTTAACTTTATAGCGGCCGGCCAATTGGATGGCATCTTCCTTAGGGAAAAAGGCATCTGAGGCCAGGCAGGCACCGCGACTAAGTTTACCGGCCTTTTTTATCGCCATAAATACTGCATCTACGCGCGACATCTGACCGGCGCCGATACCGACGGTCTTAGTTCCCCGCGTTAAAACTATGGCATTGGATTTTACATGTTTGGCTACTTTCCAGCCAAAGATAAGACTCTGCATTTGGCTAGCAGTTGGTTTCTTCTTGGTTACGATCCTCAGGTTCTGTTCATCCAAAGTTAAACTATCTGCTTCCTGTAAGAGTAACCCTCCCTCAACCCGGCGAAAATCCAGATCAAAATTTTTCTTAAGTAAATCGGGAAACTCTATAAGTCTTAGATTCTTCTTTTCTTTTAATAGCGCCAAGGCATCGGGAGTAAATTCTAAAGTAATTATACATTCTAAAAAACCGCTTTGCGTGATTAATTTCGCCAGGGCTAAATCTATTTTCCTGTTTATGGCAACAATCCCCCCAAAGGCAGAAAGGCGATCACAATTCCAGGCATCCTTATAGGCCTTAAAGATATCTTTGTTCTCCGCGACGCCGCAGGGGTTATTATGCTTGATAAAAACAACCGCCGGTTGATCAAATTCCCTGACTATATTTACCGCCGCATTTAAATCCAATATATTGTTAAAGGAAAGTTCCTTACCCCCAAACTGCCTAAATGCCGCTACCCCTAAAGATTGATCGAGTTCTTTATAAAGGCTGGCCTTCTGATGGGGATTTTCGCCATAACGCAAATCCTTTAATTTGATAAATTCCAATTTTAATTCTTCGGGAAACCCTGATACCCTGATACCCTGATACCCTGATACTTCTTTATAGCATTTACGCAGATAATCATATATTGCCCTATCGTAAAGATGGGTTGTCTTGAAGACCTCTACCGCTAAATCCGATAAAAGCGATTCGGAAAGACTGCCATTATATTTCTTTAATTCCTCAATTACCTGCGGATACCGCCGGGGATTACAGATTACCGCTACATCCTTATGATTCTTGGCGGCAGAACGTAACATCGCTGGACCACCGATATCAATATTCTCAATGGCCTCTTCTAAAGAAACACCTGGTTTATTGATGGTCTTTTCAAAGGGATAAAGGTTCACCACGACCATATCAATAAGGCCGATATCTTGATTCTCTAAGGCCTTAAGATGTTGGGGATTATCCCTCAATGCCAGAATTCCGGCATGAATTTTAGGATGTAAAGTCCTTATTCTGCCGTTAAGCATCTCAGGAAAACCCGTATATTGCGAAACCTCTATTACCGGAATATTATTCTCCCGCAAGAGATTCGCCGTCCCTGCGGTAGAAAGAATCTCTACCTTAAAGTTGTTCAGTTCTTTGGCAAGGTCTACAATTCCCATCTTATCCGAAACACTGATCAATGCGCGTCTTATCTTTAACATCTTAGAGTCCTTTCTCTTAAACATTAAATCTTATCTGAATTAGGTCTCCATCTTTTACGGTGTAATCTTTATCTTCCAGTCTTACCAGACCCCTTCCCCGCGCCTGATTTAAACCGCCAGATTTTATTAAATCCTCATAGGCAATGACCTCGGCCTTAATAAAACCTTTTTGTATATCTGAATGGATATTGCCGGCAGCTGCATAAACGGATGTGCCCTTCTTAATTAACCAGGCGCGCAATTGCCTTTCATTGGCAGTAAAAAAGGAAATCATTCCGCAATCAGAAAGGATTTTTTGGACTAACTCTGGTACCGCAGGCAGGTTATCTTTTTTAACCGAAATTATTGGTTTTAAGGTGACTAAATTGAGTCCAGAAAGTAACTTCTTCTCCTCGTCCGTAAGAGGAACCTCGTTTAAGATAATCTCCTTTTCCAGTGCCTCCTTACAACGCAAAAAGAGCGGTTGATGAGGAGAACTATTGAGTTTGGTTTCTATAATCTCTAAATCTTCAAGGACTAAATCTATTTTTTCTTCCTCAGCACATAATACGGCATCCGCGGTTTTAAGGTGGTTCTGGTCCTGAAACTCAACCTGAATATGGACAACCTCTATAGAATGAAGCAGATTTCTGAGCTTTTCTAGGCGTAGATCAAGAAAGGGAACCTTACCAAGGGGAAAATCAATTCCTAAAACTGCGACCTTCATTCCTGTTCAGGTTTCTTAGAGGCCTGATACTGACTGATAATTCCTGAGGCAATTTTATGCGGAACCTCTTCGTAATGGGAAAAACGCATAAGATAACTACCCCTTCCACCAGTTAGCGAACGTAAGTCATTGGCATAGGTGAACATCTCTGCCTGGGGTATCTGGGCCTTGACTACCTGCGCTTTACCTCGGGCCTCCATTCCCATAATCCGTCCGCGGCGGGAATTAATATCTCCGGATATTGCCCCCAGGTACTCTTCGGGGATAACTACCTCTACATCCATTATCGGCTCAAGGAGGACGGGGCTTGCCTCCAGTGCTGCCCTTTTTAAGGCCATGGCCCCGGCAATCTGAAAGGCAAGATCAGAAGAATCGACCTCGTGATAAGAACCGTCATAAAGGGTAACGCGTAAATCTACAACCGGATATCCGGCAATCACCCCTTCTAAACAGGCCTGAATAACCCCTTTCTCTACCGCGGGAATATAATTCTTAGGAATTGCCCCGCCAAAGATTTTATCTACAAATTCAAAACCCTTGCCTCGCTCTAAAGGTTCAATCTCAATCCAGACATCACCGTACTGTCCTCTACCGCCGGACTGACGCTTATATTTGCCTTGGGCTCGGGCGGTTTTAGTAATCGTCTCTTTGTAAGAGACCTTGGGTGTACCTAAATCTACCTCCACATTAAATCTTTTTTTCATCCGTCCAATCATCACCGAAAGATGTAAATCTCCAAGACCCGAAATAATCAGTTCTTTTGTCTGCTGATCGCGGGTCACCTTAAATGTGGGGTCTTCATCGGCTAATTTAGTTAAGGCGCCGGAGATTTTCTCTTCATCTTGACGAGAGCGAGGTTTTACCGAAGCAGAAATTGCCGCTTCAGGAAAGACCAGGGGGGTAAATAAAACTGTATTTTTTTCATCACACAGTGAATCGGAAGTAGTAGTTTCTTTTAATTTAGCAATCGCCACAATATCACCACAACTTGCCGCATCAATTGGTCTTTGTTCTTTTCCCTGCAGAAGATAAATCTGACCAATTCTTTCTTTTACTTTTTTATTTACATTGTAGAACCCTGTGTTAGAGGCCAACCTTCCCGCAAATATCCTTAAGAGTGTAAGCTGACCAACATAAGGGTCAATAATCGTCTTAAATACAAAGGCAGAAAAGGGCTCTTCTTCCTTAAGAATAAGCTCTTTTGTCTCTTGCGGCTTAAGGGGATCTTTTACAATTACCGGCGCGCGCTCGCTGGGATTGGGTAAATAATTTACCACTGCCTCCAGAATCTCCGGTATCCCCTTATCCGTAGTTGCGCAGCCATAAATTACCGGAAAGACCTTACGTCTGATTACTGCCTGACGTAAGCCCTGTCTTAATTCTTCGAGACTAAATTTTGTCCCCTCTAAATATTTTTCTAAAAGCCGGTCATCGCTTTCCGCAATTGCCTCTTGCAAATCTGGTGATTCAAAAGAATCAATGGGAATCGCCTTCTTAGAAAACGTTGCCTGGATATCAGATAAAACCTTTTGGGCATCTTGACCCTCTTTGTCTATTTTATTGATAAAGATAAGACAGGGTAGATTATTTTCTTCTATAAGTTGCCAGGCGCGCTCTGTACCCACCTCTATGCCCGCAGTTGCATCGATTACCAAAATTGCACTATCTACTGCCCGTATACCGGATAAGACCTCGCCAAAGAAATCTAAATACCCTGGTGTATCAATCATCTGAATTCGGATATCCTTATAATTGCAATAGAGAAAACTACAGTTAATAGAACTTTTTCTTTCTATCTCGTCAAAACTGTAGTCACTAATGGTATTGCCTTCTTCCACCGTACCACGTCGGGTGGTGGTCTGGGTCAAATAAAGTATGCCTTCGGAAAGCGTAGTCTTCCCTGCCTGGGCATGACCTAAAAGAATAAAATTGCGTTTGTTCTCAACACCCATTTTATTTTTTAGATTG
>JAMWCK010000043.1 GCA_023819625.1 Candidatus Omnitrophota bacterium
AAGGTAAACATCTCTTTTGCCAGACTGCCTAACATCCTAAAGACACTATAAATAGATTTTGCCTTTCCTTTATCTTCCGAAGACGCAGGGTCAAACCAGAAGATACCCGTGTTTCTGATAACACCTTCCTTAGGATGATAGAAATCTTCCAAAGAAAAATATAACTGATAATCTAAACCCGCCTCATACATATTTTTTAGCCGTGCGGGGATATAACTTGCCGCAATATGTGAAGCCTCTTTTCGCTCGGGTAAAACATTCATCGCGCGGTCATAATTCCACTCATCTACAATCAAAGGAAGATTGCCCTCAAAGTGAAAATAAGAAAGCCAATCCCGGATTAAGGCCACTGCAGTTTTATTATAGCGCGTAATGGTTAATTCTACCTTGGGGTCAGTAGAGAATCCGTGCCAACTGATAAAATCTAAAGGTAGGCGATACGCGTAGCAGAATTTAATCAGTTCATAGATAAGACTTTCTTCTGAGCTAATAATGGTATTTCCTTCTAGATTCTGAAACCACCAACTTAACGCCGGGGCACCCAAAGGAATGTGGAGTTTGCTTTCGGCACTGAGTTCTTTTATGCTCTCGGCAACCATACGATACATATTTAGATAATCGGTCTTACGTCCTAAGAAGAAATCATCTAAATCCGGGGCTGTCCATAATTCATACCAGACATTCAGTCTCTTTTCGCAACTTAATCTGCGGATATGACTTTTGATTAAATTCTTAAATACCCTTAAGTCATAAGGTGGACTCCTTTTATCCAGAACTCTGCCTAAACCCGAGGGTGTACCAAAGATATCTAAAATCACTATTCCGCCACTTGCATTTATCTTTTTGATGATATTCTCATAATTAGATAATAATGCTTCCTGTAATTCTTTATCTTTTGCCAGCTCTCCTATCTGCCAAAGATTATATTGCAGGCGATATATTCCAGAAAAACCGATCTCCTTCTCCCAGGCCTCTAGTGTCTGGGGTGAAGCCAAGTTTTGTGGCCAGGTGTTATCGCGATGAAACCCCCGACCGCTTAAATCAATGTTAGGCTTAAAGATATTAGGCAGAGGGATAGTCTGAGAATTGACATCCAAGACAAATTCTAAATCAAAGTCTTGGGCAGAGGCCTCGTGAGTTGTAATTAAAATTAAGATCGAAAATAAAAAAATAATAAAAATTTTTGATTTTTGCATTTAGATTTTCCTCTGTATTCTCAAGATACACCTTGCCTTACCCGTCTCTTCGTCTATATCTAAAACTACAGCGTGCAACTGAACATTCTCTTGAGCAACTTCAAATCTTACCGGGAGTGCGCTTAAAAATCTCTCTAAGACATCTTCAATTTTTCTACCAATCACAGAATCATATGGCCCGGTCATACCCACATCCGTAATATAAGCGGTGCCCTGAGGTAAAATTCTCTCATCCGCGGTCTGGATATGCGTATGTGTACCTAAAACCGCGGAAACTTTTCCGTCCAAATACCAGCCAAGGGCTACCTTTTCTGAAGTTGCCTCGGCATGGATATCCACAATAATTATCTTTGTCTGTGGGGATAACTCTTCCTGTGCCGCGCGAGTAGTTCTAAAAGGACACTCTAATGCCTCAAGAAATACCCGCCCATTTACATTGATCACTCCGATTTTGATTCTCCCTGTATTAAATAACCCCCAGCCTTTTCCCGGTGTTCCTAAAGGAAAGTTTAGAGGTCTTAAAATTCTTTCTTCACTTGTAATAATTTCAAAAATTTCTTTTCTTTTCCAGATGTGATCCCCGGAAGTAAGAACGTCTATTCCCAAACTAAATAACTCTCTTGCTACGGCGGAAGTAATCCCTGAACCTCCTGCCGCATTCTCAGCATTGGCAATCACAAAATCAAGATTGTATTCTTTTTTTAACTGGGGAAGAAGTTTTTTTATTGCCTCTCTACCGGGCTTACCTACAATATCACCTATAAATAGCACCTTCATATAATATAACCCTATAACGCAATAAACGCTATAACAAAGCTATTTTGCATATTCAATTGCCCGGGTTTCTCTAATCACCGTAACCTTAATCTGACCGGGATACTCCATGTCCTCTTCAATTTTTTTGCGGATCTCGCGAGCAAGATTTACGGCATCACTGTCTGTAATTTTTTCCGGATGGACAATCACCCGGATCTCCCGTCCTGCCTGAATAGCATAAGATTTTTCTACGCCCTTAAAGACATTGGCAATGGATTCTAATTTCTCTAAGCGCTTAATGTAAGTCTCCAGGGTCTCCCGTCTTGCTCCTGGACGACTTGCACTGATAGCATCGGCAGCCAGAGCCAGAACCGCGTAATCACTTTCTGGCGCAACCTCTTCATGATGTGCCTCAATGGCATGGACAACAACACTAGATTCATTATATTTCTTTGCCAGATCTGCGCCGATTTTTGCGTGTGTGCCTTCAACCTGATGGTCAATGGCCTTGCCGATATCATGCAATAGACCAATGCGCCGGGCAAGCTTAAAATCCAAACCAATCTCTGAGGCGAGGGCACCCAAAAGAAAAGAGACTTCCTTGGAATGTAGTAGGGCATTCTGGCCGAAACTCGTACGGTATTTCAGGCGACCTAAGAGTTTAATTAACTCTGGATGTAACCCATTTACCTGAGCCTCAAAAGCAGCACGCTCTCCCTCCTCACGAATCTTTTCTTCCATTTCCTTTTTTGTCCTTTCTACAATCTCTTCAATCCTTCCTGGATGGATTCTTCCATCGGCAATCAATTTCTCTAAACTCAGACGCGCAATTTCCCGACGCACTGGGTCAAAACTAGAGAGGGTTACTGCCTCGGGGGTATCGTCAATAATCACGTCTACACCGGTAGCCATTTCAAAGGCGCGAATATTTCTGCCTTCTCTACCAATTACCCTTCCTTTCATTTCATCAGTAGGCAGATTAACTACGCTTACCGTTGATTCTACTGTATGTTCTACGGCACATTTTTGAATGGCTAAGCTAACTAAATCCTTTGCCTTTTTTTCTATGACACTGTGAAGCTCCTCTTCCTGTCTTTTAATAAGCACTGCCTTCTCATTGTTCAATTCCTCATTCAGACGATTAAGTAAAATTTGCCTTGCCTCTTCTATAGATAAAGATGAAATCTTCTGCAGTCTCTCTTTTTCTTCGGCGATAAGGGCATGTAATTGCATTTCCTTTACCTTTATCGCCTCCTCCTGCTTTTTGGCATTTTCTAATTTTATTTCTATTTCTTTTTCTTTTGCCTCTAAGAGCCCTAATCTTCGTTCGATATTCTCTTCTTTTTGCGCCAGACGCCTTTCTAAATTGGAAATCTCCAAACGCCGGTCTTTGGTCTCGCGTTCAAAATCTTGACGCAGACGATACAAAAGGTCTTTGGCCTCTAACTCTACTTCCCGACGACGCTCTTGTATCTCTTTCTTTGCCTGTTCTAAAATTTGGCGGGCCTGCGTTTCTGCATCCTGAATCTTTCTCTCAGCGATGTATCTACGCAATAGATACCCCGCATAAGTTGCCACTATAATCATCACGATAAAAATAATTATATTTAACATAAAACATCAACCCCCTATATTTTGCGCTTAAGAAATTCTTAGTCAGATCAGGCGTAGATAACTCTCTCTACGCTTACATCTTGCTTTGTGGTAGGTAGATACGGTAAGATTTGGAAGTCAAAGGCTAAACCAATCGTAGGTATGTGGTACTTTTTTAATTTCCCCAAAAAATTATCATAGTAACCTTTACCGCGGCCTAAACGCTTACCCTCCCGGGTAAAGGCCACGGCAGGCACAATCACCAAATTTAAACTTTTTGAATCAATAAATCTTTTAATTGCTGGTTCAGGTATGCCGTAAGGACCTCTTTTAAGCCTTGTGTCTTTTAAGAAAAGACAGGGCCTAATCATCCCCCTTCCCTTACATACCGGCACCGCCACAATCTTACCTAATTTTCTTGCCTCATCAATCATTTCTTCTGTATCTACCTCACCATCAAAGGAGATGTAAAACATTATCCTTTTTGCAGACTTAAACTCCTTTGTCTTAAAAAGTTTCTCTTTGATAAATCTACTTTTTTGTCTTCTGTCTTCCTCCTTCTGTTTTTTTAATACAAGAAGAATTTTACTACGGATCTTTTTTTTTGTCAACCCCACCTCTTTAATCTTCATAAAAGAAAGTGTTTTGTTTTAAATCGGGAAACTGTTTCCAACGCCTAAGGCAGAATAGACGAAATAGACGCAAAGGTATCCCCTACTTTAATAATTAAATCGCCCATCTTATCTTGCCATAATGAGTTTGTGTGGCCTGGTGGTCTTTTTGAAATCCTTAGGCGCTTTTATCTTTTTAAGATTATCTAGTTTTTTTCTCTTTTCCAGTTCCTTAAAAATCAAAACCCAGGCGCAGTCTTTGTCTTTATCCACCTCACATTTGCCCTTATCCATCCCGCCGCAGGGGCCATTTAATAACCCTTTAGGACAAAGGGTGAGTGGACAGATTCCACCTGTCTGCGCCAGAACACATTCCGCACACATTGAACATTTCTCTAAAAAATTACCCTCAGCATCCATAACTGCACCGAATAAAGTATTACAAGCTGGAAAAACTCCCAGTCCTAAACGGTCATTTTCTTTTGTTGATTGAACACCTAAGCCACAGGCTAAGACCAAGATTGCCTCTGCCTGACGTAATGCCTTCATATTCTTTGCCAATTCTGTTTTTATCTGACTGGCGATACAGGGAGCATCGGGAATACAACTACCCACGATAGTCTTGGCTACCTTTTCTAATTCCTGCTTTATCTTAAGTATTTCGTCTTTTCCGCCGGTCTTACAGGTTGTCGCGCATTCGCCGCAGCCTACAAGAAAGATCTTGCGGTAATCCCTTAAACTCTCAATTATTTCGGATAATGGTTTTTGCTCAGTAATAATCATAATTCAAAAAATTATATCACGAATTAAAGGTAAGGACAAGAAAAATAATCTTGTAATGGCGAGTTTCTCAAATCTTGCGTAATTTCTCCAGACGCTCTTTAATCTTTGCCTCATAACCAATATTGGTGGGTGTGTAGTACTTAACTTTTCTTAAGGTGTATTTCTGTTTTACATAATGACCGGGGAAGTCATGAACATATTTGTAGCCCTTACCATGACCTAGTGCCTCTTTATCTAAATGTGCATCTTTAAGGTGGTCAGGGACCTGCTGGGTCTTTTTATTTTCCACATCTTCTTGTGCCTTCTCAATCGCCAGGTAACTAGCATTGGATTTAGGTGCACAGGCAACATAAATCGCTGCCTGCGCCAAAGGAATCCTTGCCTCGGGCATACCTACAAATTCTGAAATTTGTAGTGCGGCATTTGCCAAGACCAGCGCCAGAGGATCGGCATTCCCCACATCTTCTGCCGCGCAGATACAAATTCGGCGGGCAATAAAACGTGGGTCTTCTCCGGCATAAAGCATCTTTGCCATCCAATATAAAGCACTATCGGGGTCTGAACCGCGCATCGCCTTAATAAATGCCGAGGCAGTATCATAATGGCCATCTTCGTCTTTATCATAGACAATCGCCTTTTTCTGAATAGACTCAGCTGCAACCTTCAAAGTGAAATTAATCGTGCCGTCTTTGGTCTTGGGTGTAGTCAATACCCCTACCTCTAAGGCATTGAGTGCCCGACGGGCATCGCCTTCAGAAGTCTTTGCCAAGAACTCTAAGGCCTTTTTCTCGATTTTTATCTTAAGCCCTCCAAAACCGACGCTCTTATCTCTTAAGGCGCGGGATAAAATTTCTAAGATTGCTTTTTCCTTTAATGGCTTTAATTCGCAGACCAGTGAGCGTGATAAAAGGGGTGAGGCAAGAGAAAAGAAGGGATTATGAACCGTGGCACCAATTAAGATGGGATTCCCTTCCTCTACATCCGGCAACAATACATCTTGCTGGGCCTTATTAAAACGGTGAAGTTCATCAATAAAAAGGATGGTTTTTTGCCCGGTTACAGACTTCTTATGTTTTGCCTGGGCAATAATTTTTCTTAACTCTTCTACATTAGATGTAGTGGCATTTATAGCAACATAATGGGATTTGGTGATACGGGCAATGCACCAGGCCAAAGAGGTCTTTCCCACGCCCGGCGGACCATATAAAATCAAGGAACTTAAACGATCCGCCTCAATTGCCCGACGCAAGGGTTTACCTTTACCTAAAAGATGTTCTTGGCCGACGAATTCCTCTAATGTGGTCGGTCGCATCCGCACGGCCAAAGGAAGGTCTTTAAGATTCTGCACCGGTTGTGTCGCAAATAAATCCATCGCTATTTTATCTTCACCACTTTGCAAAGCAAAGTAAGACTTAAAAAAAATCCCCGCGCTGTGCCGTTGGATACGCTGTGTTGAACCGTTTTGGTTACAGGTGGGTGCTCTCTCTTTGACACCGAAGTGTTAAAGAAGTTAAGCTCCCTTTAACATAATGTTGGTTCACGAACTTTCGTACACTCCAACGTGCACCGCAGGGATTAAACCTTTCATCTTATTGCAAGACAAGTATAACACATCCTAAAGAAAATGTCAATCCTTAATTTAGATTAACCAGTTTTGGTTTCTTCTTTATAGCATGCTTTAAGCAGAATTTCAAGCCTTATCTATTCTATTTTTCTTAGGGAGTTAAAGTAAAAAGTTATACATCCTTTTTAAAAACAAACCTTAAAAACTTAAATTCTTCTTTACTTATTTACTTAAATAGATTAAAGATTTAATGATTCGGTACGATATACCCAGATTATTCTCAAGACTATATTCTGAATTGACATGTATAATTTTTAATGGTATATTACAAAAGACAAACGCAAAAACGAAGCTGAGCTTAAAGTTTATCTTTATTTTTACAAGGGTGGATTCTTATTTATTCTTAACAGAAGCTCAGCAAGACAAAAACTGCAGAGAAGAAATATTACCAGGCGGATCTGTTTGTGGTAATGAAGGGTACGTATATTCAATCCCAGATTGCCGGAAAAAATCACTTGAAATTAAAACCAAAGAAATTACTTACCAACTGATTAAAATTATTGCCCCTAAGCTAGTCAAACTGTTTGAAGAGCCGAAATTTTTAAAAAATCTTAATAAAAGAATTTAGAGAGTAAAATAGCTAAAGACACATGTTACAAGCCGCCAGGTATAATAATCGAAGATGCGATAATTTTGTCTTGCCCCTTCTATTTATTATTTTATTCACCGGGCCAACTCTCTTTAAACCCTTCGCATATTCTGCGGATCCTCGTCGAATAGATGAGGCATCTTTAGAAGTAGAAATGGCCAATAGACTGGAGACAATGTTAGAGAAAATTATCGGTAAAGAGCGTGCGTTAGTAAAAGTTGACTTAAAATTATCCCAGCCCGCCCCGGGGACAGAATTTTTAAGAAGTGACCTTAGAAATCTGCCTGGCGTGGTCTTTTTCGCATCTAAAGAATCAAAGGAAAGAATGACCCTTAAGACGGGTATACCTATCATTGAAAACATGTCTATTATCGTATATCTTGATAACAGACTCCCCAAGGATAAGGTGGATTTAGTAAAGGCCTCTATTCTTAATTGGATGGAACTCAATTTCAAGCGAGGTGATAGCCTAAAGATAGAAACGGTTTCCTTAAAAGAAAATCCCCCTGAAGAATTGGCTATCAAACAGCTGTCTTTTCTCAAAAGGAATCTCTGGGTAATTATCACTATTGCGAGTATAATTATATTTGGTTTTATTCTGTTTTTATTATTATTTATGCCTACGAGGAAATACATTAAAGAGAGAATAAAGATAAGGGCTAAAGAGCCAAAAGAAATGCCTCAGCTGGAAACCATCTTAAATGACATAAAGGATGCCTTTATACAAAGTGCTGCTGGTACTAATGCAAATATAGATAGAATTTTAGAAGACATAAAAGAAACCTTGGAAAAGGCCCCCAGTAAAACTGATATTATTTTAGAAGAAATAAAGGATACTCTAGATAAAATGATACAGACACAGCAACAAGCATTTGCCAGCAGTGTAGCTCCAACTGCAGGCCCGTCCACCGCCGCCACTGCGGGATCGTGGATGTCCGATTTCTTAAGTGCCTTAAAGGAGACAATTGCTCCCGGAGGCGGTGTGGGGGGAACAGAATTATCTCCCAAGATACTAGAGTCCTTACAGAAAATAGAGGAGTTAATAAAAAAAGAGGTTGAAGCAACCGCTACAGCCACTAAGCCAACGGATGAACCCTTCAAATATCTAAACAGCCTATCGCCGAGAGAAATATCATTATTCATTGACAAAGAAACGCCCCGGCTTACCGCGATAATATTAGGACATATCGATCCAGATAAGGCCGCCTTAATCTTTGCATCCTTGCCTGAGGCAAAAAAATTAGAGTTAGCTACTGCCATGGCTACTCTCGTAGAAGACGATGAAGTGGCTATAGAAATAAAAGATTTCATCCAACGTAAAATGCCCCAAGTAAAATTGCGCGCCGACTTCTCGCCTATTGTAGGAAGTAAAGCATTAGCAAATATACTAAGTTCTCTACCTTATAACCAGTGCATCGCAATATTGGAAAATATGGAAAAAAAGAACCCCGCCATAACAGAGGCAGTGAAAAACGAAATGTTTCTTTTTGAAGACATTAAAAGACTTGACGACAGAACTATACAGGAGATAGTAAAAGTTTTGGATAAAGAAAGACTTGCCCTTGCCCTGAGCCAAACTACAGATGAAATAAGACAAAAATTTTTCAGTAATATGACTGAACAGGCAGCAACAATTCTTAAAGAAGACATAGAGGCCT
>JAMWCK010000044.1 GCA_023819625.1 Candidatus Omnitrophota bacterium
CCGATTGTAACCAAAGAGACCCGATAAATTCGTTATCATCGTTTGGTTCGTAAATATCGTTATCTTTAGTTTCTAAGGAAGTAACGAACTCAACAAAAATGAACAAAGGTTATTTGTGTTTAGTTTTACATTCCCATCTTCCTTATGTGCGCCATCCGGAGCATGAGGATTTTCTGGAAGAAGACTGGTTTTATGAAGCGATTACCGAGAGTTACATTCCTTTAATCCTTGCCTTTGAGCGCCTCCTAAACGATAAGGTTGATTTTCGGATTACTCTTTCACTTACCCCGACCTTAATTTCGATGTTTTCTGATAGATTATTGCAGGAAAGATATCTAAAGCACATTAATAAGCTTATTGAGTTGGCTCATCGTGAAGTGGAACGTACACGCTGGCAACCAGACTTTAATCATCTGGCGAATATGTATCTAACCCATTTCTATACTACAAGAAATACCTTTGAGCGTTATAATCGGAATTTAGTTAATGCCTTTAAGGGATTTCAGGAAGCGGGGAAAATTGAAATCATTACCTCTTGCGCCACGCATGGATATCTACCTTTAATGGAGGTATGTCCTGCCTCTATCCGGGCACAGGTTAAAGTGGCAGTCAGTCATTATGAAAGGGTCTTTGGCCGAAGGCCCGAGGGGATCTGGCTTCCCGAATGTGGTTACCATCCGGGTTACGATGCAATCCTAAAGGAGGCGGGTCTAAAATACTTCTTTGTAGATGCGCACGGCATATTGCACGGTTCGCCGCGGCCTAAATATGGAGTATTTGCCCCAGTATATTGTAAATCGGGTATAGCCTGTTTCGGCAGAGACTTAGAGTCCTCCAAACAGGTGTGGTCCTCTATTGAGGGTTATCCCGGAGATTATGATTATCGTGAATTTTATCGGGATATAGGTTTTGATTTAGATTATGAATACATCAGGCCTTATATCCATCCCGACGGCGTGCGCATAAATACAGGGATAAAATATTACCGCATCACCGGAAGTGAAAATAAGGCCCCCTATCAACCAGAGCGGGCAAGACAGAAGGCGATAGTGCATGCGGGAAATTTTATGTTTAATCGCCAACGGCAGATTGAATACCTTTTTGACTTTTTTCAGGGGAAAAAACCAATTATTGTTTCTCCTTACGACGCAGAGCTATTCGGGCATTGGTGGTATGAAGGTATAATGTGGCTAGATTTCCTAATTCGTAAGATTGTCTTTGACCAGGATATTATCCGGCTCATTACCCCATTAGAATATCTTAAGGAGAATCCGCGCCATCAGGTAATTACACCCTCTCTTTCCAGTTGGGGATGGAAGGGTTATAGTGAGATGTGGTTACAGGGGGCAAATGACTGGATTTATCGGCATTTGCATATGGCTTCCTGGCGGATGACAGAATTGGTAAAAACCTTTCCCGATGCTAATGGTCTGATTAGGAGGGCATTAAATCAGGCATTGCGGGAGTTACTTCTGGCACAAAGCTCGGATTGGGCTTTTATTATGGGAACCGGCACACATACCGCCTATGCAATAAAACGCACCAAAGACCACCTTTTAAGGTTTCTGCGACTTTATGAAGATATAAAGTCAAATTCCATTGATGAAAATTGGTTACAGGATATTGAGTATAAAGATAATATATTTCCCGATATCGACTACCGAGTGCACCAATGATTGATAAAAAAAATATTCCTCAACATGTAGCGATAATCATGGATGGTAATGGCCGTTGGGCAAAAGAACGTGGTCTTCCGCGAACTGCCGGTCACCGTGAAGGTATTGCGCGTATTGAAGAAATTGTCAATGCCGCCAAAGAATTAGGGATAAAGGTCATTACCCTTTTTGCCTTTTCTACCGAGAACTGGAAGCGTCCTAAAAGAGAAGTAAATATGTTGATGCGTTCCTTAAGTAATTTTCTTGATAAACGAATGAAGAGTCTAAATAAAAATAATATTCGTTTTAAGGTTATCGGAAGAAAAGAGCCTTTACCGCAATCTATCCTCAAGAAGATTAAAGAGGCAGAAGATAATACCAAAAATAATACCGCTCTTACCGTGGTTTTGGCTTTAAACTATGGCGGACGTCAGGAAATTATAGATGCGGTAAGAAAGTTTGTGAATTTAGTATTAGAAGGTAAGGCAAAGATACAAGATTTGGATATAGAAAAATTTAGCAATTATTTTTATACCGCAGGACTACCTGATCCCGACCTTTTAATCCGCACCAGTGGTGAGATGCGCATCAGTAATTTTTTGCTTTGGCAAATCTCCTATACTGAACTTTATTTTCCGCAAGTTTACTGGCCAGATTTTACCAAAAGGCATTTACAAGAGGCAATTGAGGTCTATCAAAGACGCGAGCGCAGATTCGGGGGGCTAGATGCTATTGAAGCGAATAACTAGTTCAGTTATACTTATTTTATTAACCCTTGGTACTATATTTATAGATTGGCTCTGTGGGATATTTATCAGTCTTATTATTATTCTGGGGCTCTATGAATACTTCAAGATGTTAGAAAATAAAGGCATAACTATCTATAAATATTTTGGTATGGCTATAGGGGCACTGGTGCCGCTTTCCATTGTCTTTCGCTTTGAATTAACGCGCAGTTGGGAACTCTTCTTTGTGGTTTTGGGAATGCTCTTTTTGATTTTGATGCAACTTCGGCGTCGCCAGAATTCCGGCGCAGTGGTAGGGATTTCTACCACCATCTTTGGCATACTTTATATTTCCTGGTTTTTTAGTTTTTTAATCAAAATCAGGTACCTTCCTTCCGGTATAGGATTACTAAGCGCATTATTACTAATTACTAAATCAGGAGATATTGGGGCGTATCTGGTGGGCAGCCGTTTTGGTAAAATTCCCCTTATTCCCTCAATCAGCCCACATAAATCTTTAGAGGGTTCATTGGTAGGGTTATTATCTAGTATACTTGCAGCAGTAGCAAGTAGACCTCTTTTACATCTTGGCTATTTACACCTTATATTTGTAGGGTTTTTCTTTGGTATTTTAGCTCAACTGGGAGACCTTTCTGAATCTTTGATAAAGCGCGACTGTCAAGTAAAAGATTCAGGCAAGATTATTCCCGGTATAGGCGGGATTTTAGATTTGATTGATAGTTTACTTTTTACTGCACCGGTATTTTATTTTTATATAAACATTATCTTAAAATAATCCTTTCCTTAAAGATGGCTTAAGGTATAGATTAAAAGAAGTTATGATACAGCGGATTGCAGTCTTAGGTTCAACCGGTTCAGTTGGTAGAAACACCCTGGAGGTAATTAAGGCATTCCCGCATAAATTTTGTGTGGTTGGCTTAACAACAAATTCGCGTATTGATATTTTGTATCAACAGATAAGAGATTTCCAGCCCGCACTTATTGCGGTTAAGGATGAGGTTGCGGCAAGGCGCCTAGAACAAAGGTTAAACCTTAAAAAATATAAATATAAACTCTTTGTGGGTAAAGAGGGATTAAAGGAAATAGTTAAGGATAAAAGAATAGATAAAATTCTTTTGGCGATTAGTGGTGCGGATGCACTCTTACCCCTTTTGAGTGCGATTGAGAATAAAAAAGATATTGCCCTGGCAAATAAAGAGGCGTTGGTGATGGCGGGGAGAATAATTATAGAGAAGGCAAAGAGGAATAAGGTAAAGATTTTGCCTGTAGACAGCGAGGCATCGGCAATCTGGCAATGTCTAGAGGGTCAGGATAAAAAAAAATTAAAAAATATTTACCTGACTGCCTCTGGAGGTCCTTTTCGCCGGATGCAACGAAGTCAACTCAAAGATATTTCCATAAACAGAGTTCTGAAGCACCCTCGCTGGAAGATGGGTAAAAAAATCAGCGTGGATTCGGCAACCTTGATGAACAAAGGATTCGAGGTGCTTGAGATTATGTCTTTATTTAATGTAAGTTTAGATAAGATAAAGGTAGTTATTCATCCCGAGGCGATAATCCATTCAATGGTAGAGTTTATTGATGGTAGTATTCTGGCACAGCTTTCGGTTACGGATATGCGCCTGCCTATTCAGTATGCACTTTCTTATCCCCGCAGACTACCCAGTAAGTTACCAGCAATAGATTTCTTTAGATTAAAGGCCTTACATTTTGAGAAACCGAATCTTAAGCACTTTCCCTGTTTAGAGCTTGCCTATCAGGCCGGACTAAAGATGGGGACGATGCCGGCAGTTTTAAATGCGGCTAACGATATAAGTGTAAATGCCTTCTTAGAAAAAAAACTAGACTTTGTTTCTATCCCCGTAGTGATTGAGAAGGTTTTATCCCGACACAAGAATATCACCAACCCCGATTTAGAAAACATCTTAAGTGCCGATAGCTGGGCGCGAGATGAGGCAAAGGAATTGATAGCAAGGTTAGATTCAAGATGATTTCCTTTTTTGTCTTTTTATTTATTTTAGGATTGTTAATTATTGTCCATGAGTTTGGACATTTTGTCGCGGCCAAAAAATTGGGCATAAAAATTGAAAGGTTTTCTTTGGGCTTTGGTCCTCAGATTTTCTTAAAGAAAAAACAGGATACCGAGTATTGTGTCAGCGCTGTACCTTTAGGCGGTTATGTGAAACTGGCGGGTGACTGCGTTGAGGAATATAAGGGTAGGCCTTATGAATATCTCTCTAAACCTGTAGGTAAGCGTTTTTGGGTCATCTTTTCTGGTCCGCTATTTAACTATGTTTTAGGAATTTTGTTTTTTGGGATTATCTTCTTTGTCGGTTATCCTACACCGACTACCAAGGTAGGAGGTTTACTGGATGGCTTTGGCGCAAAGGCAGCTGGCATACAGATAGGAGATAGAATTCTTGCCGTAGATGGACAAAGAGTTGATTACTGGGAAGATTTACAGAAGATTATTCAATCTAAAAGAGAGGCAGAGCGGGTTTTACTTTCTGTATTACGCGAGGGAAAGGTTTATAGTATAGAAGTAAACATTAAAGAAAAAAAAATAGATGATGTCTTGGGGCGTAAGCGTAGTATCGGGCTTTTAGGGATTACCCCTTCGGAGGAAGTAGTTAAGTTAAGGCATGGGTTTTTTTTGTCTTTCTTATTGGGGATAAAGAAGGCCTGGAACTTGACGGCCTTAACCTACCAGGCATTATGGCGGATGTCTACAGGACAACTTTCCGTTCGGGAATCCATAAGTGGGCCTCTGGGGATTTTCTTTATTACCTCCAAGGTGGCTCATCAGGGCATCATTATTTTAATGCACTTTATTGCCGTCTTAAGCATAAGTCTTGCCATCTTTAATCTCCTGCCACTGCCGGTATTAGATGGTGGACATATCATCTTATTGTTAATAGAGAAAATGAGAGGCAGGATGTTGACGGCAAAAGAGGAACGCATTATTAGTCGTATCGGCGTCACTTTGATTATTTTCTTGGCGCTTTTTGTAACTTATAATGATTTGAATAGATTATTTGCCGATAGAATAATTAAGTTTTTTAAGTAAAAATGATTATCGCAAGACATAAGACTAGGGTCTTAAGAATTGGTAGGGTAGAAATTGGGGGAAATAACCTTATCGCCATACAATCAATGACGAAGACCAAAACTTCTAATCTAAAAACGACCATAAAACAGATTAGAGAATTACAAGAATTAGGATGTGAGATTGTTCGCGTGGCGGTAAAGGATCTTTCGGATGCACGTGCGCTTAAAGAGATTAAAGAAAATATAAAGATACCCTTGGTAGCGGATATTCACTTTAACTGGCGTCTGGCCATCCAGGCAATAGAAAACGGCGTAGATAAAATCAGACTAAATCCCGGAAATATTTATAAGATTGACGAGATTAAAGAGATAGTCCAGGCCGCAAGGTCCGCGCATATTCCGATAAGGGTAGGGGTAAATTCAGGCTCTTTAAGAAAAATCAAAAATCAAAAATCAAAAATCAAAAACATCGCGGAGGCAATGATAGAAGAGGCCTTGGATTACATAAGGATTTTAGAGAAATTTAAATTTTATGATATCGTCGTTTCCCTAAAGGCTTCTTGTGTCCTTGATACCATCCAGGCTTATCGAAAGATATCTAAGATATGTGATTATCCCCTACATCTAGGAGTGACGGCAACCGGACCATCTTATCTGGGAAGGATAAAGTCAAGCATTGCCCTTGGTGTCTTACTTTCAGAAGGAATTGGTGATACACTAAGGGTATCCCTTACGGATACGCCGCAGGAGGAGGTAAGGACGGCTAAGGCCATTTTGGAAGCCATAGGGAGACGCTCCTTTGGTCCACAGATTATCAGTTGCCCGACCTGTGGCCGCTGCAGTGTAAATTTAGTGAAAATTGTTAATGGGTTAGAAAATAAACTATCCACTTTTTACTTCCCACCCACTAAATCATCGATTAGGGTAGCAGTAATGGGTTGTGTGGTTAATGGCCCGGGTGAGGCCAGGGATGCAGATTTAGGGGTTGCCTTTGGGAGAAAAGACGGTATGGTATTTAAAAAGGGCAGGATAATAAAAAGAATAAACCCCCGTCAGTGTATAGATTATCTATTAAAAGAAACAGGGAGAATCTATGTTTAAGGAATTAAAGGAAAAAATCCGTCAGAAAATCATCGCTGAATACAATAAAGTCTTTTCTCATAAACTAGAAGAAGTAGCATTAAAAGAAGTTATTGCGCAGGTAACTGAAGAGATTATTCATTCTGAGCATCTTATCTTATCGGAAGTAGATAAAAATAAATTTATCAATGAGATGGTAAATGAATTTCTCGGTTTTGGTCCAATAGAACATCTTTTAAGCGATCCCCGTGTAACCGAGATTATGATTAACGGTCCCAAACAGGTTTATATTGAGCGTGACGGTAAACAAGAGCTTTCAGATGTAACCTTTGATAGCGAGCAAGACCTAATGTATTTAATTTATAAAATCCTTGCCCCTACCCGCCGTCATGTAGATGAAAGTTATCCTTACGTGGATGTGGCAATGAAAGATGGTACACGGGTAAATATTATTATCCCCCCTTTGGCCCTAAATGGTCCTACCATAACCATTAGGAAGTTTTTAAAAGAGATAAAGACTCTTGATGACCTGATAAGGCTGGGAACTCTGGATAATGCGATGGCCGATTTTTTAGTTAGAGCAATTAAGAATAAGTTGAATATTATCTTCTCCGGTGCAACCGGGGCAGGAAAGACGACCACCTTAAATGTCCTTTCCTCTTATATCAGTAATCAAGAACGCATTATTACCATAGAAGATACTGCCGAATTACGGCTGGCTCAGCAGCATGTGGTGCGCCTGGAGACTCGCCAGCCAAGCATTGAAGGAAGGGGTGAGGTGACCATCAGGGATTTATTTAAGAATTCCCTGCGGATGCGGCCGGATAGAATTATTCTGGGTGAGATAAGGGGTGGGGAGGCACTGGATATGCTTCAGGCGATATGTTCCGGACACCACGGTTCTTTAGCGGTAATCCACGCCTATTCTCCACAGGATGTGATTTATCGACTGGAGACGATGATTCTTGCTTCTGGGGTACCTGTTACGTTAGAGATGATTCACCGTCAGATTGCTGCCAGTATTAATCTGATTGTCCAACAAGAACAGCTATCCGACGGTTCACGAAAAATTACCCACATTACCCAAGTAAATGGATTAAAAGATGGCCGGGTTGACTTAGAGGATATCTTTATTTATGAAATTGAAGGTGTAGATTCTCAAGGAAAGATAAAAGGCAATTGGAGAAGAGTTAGGTAAGATGCTTTGGTCAAAGACATTTATCCCCACGTTAAAAGTGGCCCCACAGGAGGCAGAGTCGATTAGCCATCAGTTGATGTTGCGTGCCGGGCTTGTGCGTCAATTAATGGCAGGGGTGTATACATATTTACCTTTAGGATTAATGGTCCTTGAGAATATCCAAAAGATTATTCGGCAAGAAATGAATGCCTTGGGTGCCTCAGAGTTATTGCTGCCTGCGCTCCAACCCCAGGAATTATGGATAAGATCCGGCCGCGATAAGGATATGGGCGAAACGATGATGAGATTTATAGACCGCAAGGGACGCAAGCTATGCCTTGGTCCTACCCACGAAGAAGTAATTACGGATTTAGTCAAAAACCATATTTCTTCATACCGGCAATTGCCTTTGATTTTATATCAGATCCAGACCAAATTCCGGGATGAGATTCGTCCGCGCTTTGGTTTGGTAAGGGCCTGTGAATTTATAATGAAAGATGCCTATAGTTTTGATAAGGATGAGGCGGGATTAGAAAAAAACTATAAAGCCATGTATAATGCTTACCAGCGTATTTTCAAAAGGTGCGGCATTAAAATTTTGATAAAAGAAGCCGATCCAGGGATAATGGGTGGAAATGTCTCTCATGAGTTTATGGCTCCGGCTAAAGACGGCGAAGATGTAGTTTTGTTAAATTCAGAAAAAATAAATTGCATTGAGGTTGGACATATTTTTAAGTTGGGCACTAAATATAGTTTAAGTCTAGGAGCGAATTTTATTAATGAATCCGCAGAGCTTAAGCCGATTATTATGGGTTGTTACGGGATTGGTGTTTCGCGGTTAATTTCTGCCATCATTGAGCAAAATTATGATTTAAGTGGCATCATCTGGCCAGAAGAAGTTAGCCCCTTTAAGGTGATTATTCTGCCTTTAGATGTTACTGATAAAAAGATAATGCAAAAGGCAAAAGAACTTTATGCGAAATTAGAAAAAGAAAATATTGATTCACTTTTGGATGACCGCGATGAGCGGGCAGGGGTAAAGTTTAAGGATG
>JAMWCK010000045.1 GCA_023819625.1 Candidatus Omnitrophota bacterium
TCTGTGTTAAGGCATACAATACAAAGGAGGCAATCACTCAGGCCAAGGCATTAGTCCAGGATAATACCCACGTTCTTACGTTACAAAATGGTATTGGTAATATTGAAATTATCGGAGAGGTCACTGGCCAAGAAAGGGTAATTGGAGGAGTTACCAATTTAGGGGCAACCTTATTAGGTATAGGACATGTAAGACATGCCGGAAGGGGTGAAACCATAATCGGCCGTCTAGATGGAAGAATCACCCCTGAGTTACGTACCTTACGCGGGCTCTTTAATAAGGTGGGCCTAGAGACAAAGATCTCCCGCGACATCAAAGGTCTTCTCTGGTCAAAATTAATTATTAATGTGGGCATCAATGCCCTTACTGCAATCACGCGCCTAAATAACGGAAGATTGATAGAATTTGAAGGAACGCGCAAGGTGCTACGGGAAGCGGTTACAGAGGCAATTCGCATTGCCAAGCGAAAAAGAATTAAACTTATCTATGATGATCCCCTGGCAAAGGTGGAGGCAGTCTGTGAGGCAACAAGCGGAAATATCTCCAGCATGCTACAGGATGTTTTAAGAAAGAAACGTACAGAGATAGATTTTATTAACGGGGTAATTGTGCGTCAAGGGCAGGAATTGTCAATACCTGTGCCGGTGAATACATTATTGGTAGATTTAGTTAAAACCATCGAATCTAGTTATCATCTGAGAGTAGATAAGGGTAATTAATTAAGGGATATAGAAATAGTTCGGTAGTTATTAAGAATTGGTGGAAAGAAGACAGGTTTTTATAGGGATTATTATTTTTTTTATCTTAATTTTTGAAAGTCAGATTCCTTTATCTGCTGGTTCGCTACAAAGTAAAAATTCTAAAGAAATCCTAATCTTAGGACCTTCCTTAGACAAATTGACTGAATATCTAAAATCAAGAAAGGATAATCTTGCGTTAAATGAGGCTAAGAAAATTTTAGCCACGGATCCCAATAATCTTCTTGCGCGTTGGGCAGAGGCGGAAATTCTGCGCCGGTGGTATAAATTTGAGGAAGCCGAGGCCAAGTTAAAAGAGATTCTTGCTCAGTATCCGCTACATCCGGAAAGTTTAATCAGCCTTGCCTATATTCGTTACTCCGACAATCGATTGAGCGAGGCAGAAGATATCCTAAAGCGGCTATTGAGAATTGAAACTTTGGACAAAGAAAACAAGGCACTGGTTTATATGCTGATGGGATGCATTCATACCAAGAAATCCAAAAGCGGTCCTTTCTGTAAGATTATCTACGGGTTAAATATAAAAAGATATTTTCTTAAAGCCAAGGAGCTTGCGCCGGATTTAGCCGAGGTATACTTAGGACTGGGAACATTTTATTTATTGGCACCTAAGTTTGCAGGGGGCGATATTGATAAGGCAATTGTTGAATTAGAATGTGCGGTTAGGCTTGCGCCGGAATTTGCAACCGCCAATGCCCGTCTTGCCCAGGCCTATAAAAAGAAAAATGACTGGGTGAAATTTAATTTTTATCTTACCCGGACAAAGGAACTGGATCCGGAGAACGAGGTGCTCAAAGAGTTATAATAATATCAAGATGAACAACTTAGAGATTGCCAAGATTTTTCGTAATTTCGCCAAGATTTTAGAGATAAAACAGGACAATCCTTTTAGGATCCGTGCTTATGAGCGTGCGGCACAGAATATTGAAGCCCTAACCGAGAATATAGAGGATTATCTAAAAGAAGAACGTTTGAGGGATATTGCGGGTATTGGTAAAGACCTTGCCGAGAAAATTAAGGAATTTATTAATACCGGAAAGATCCAGGCCTACGAGGATTTAAAAAGGACCATACCTTCCGGCCTCTTAGACCTTTTAGATATCCCTTCGGTAGGACCGAAGACAGTAAAATTATTATATGAAAAATTGGGGATTAAGAATGTACAGGATTTAGAAAATGCGATTAAGGAAAAGAGGCTTCAGGGGATTTTCGGGATAAAAGAAAAGACTATTGATAATATCTTAAAAGGAATTGCCATCTTAAAAAAGGGCCGCGAACGGATGACCTTAGCCGAGGCGATAAAAATACAGGCAGAGTTTACAGAGGCTTTGAAAAAATTGCCCGAAGTCAAAAGGATTTCTGTTGCCGGGTCTCTGCGTCGGCAGAAAGAGACTGTGCGCGATATTGATATTCTGGTTGTCTCGGATCACTCTAAAAAGGTTATGGATACCTTTAGCCAATTGCCATCTGTAAAAGAGATTTTAGCCAAAGGCGAGACCAAATCTTCTGTGCGCACCAAAGAAGGTGTGCAGGTGGATTGTCGGGTTGTACCTGATAAGTCCTTTGGGGCAGCACTTTTATATTTTACCGGTTCAAAGAACTTTAATATAAAGTTAAGGCAATTGGCGATAAATAAGGGTCTTAAAATAAATGAATACGGGGTATTTCGCAAAGAGAAATTTCTAGTGGGCAAAAGTGAAGAAGAGATCTTTAGGTTCTTAGGGATGTCCTATATCGAACCGGAATTAAGGGAGGATAGCGGTGAGATAGAATTAGCGCTAAAGAGGAAATTACCCTCTCTGATAGAATTAAGGGATATAAAAGGCGACTTACACATACATTCTCAATGGTCTGACGGCGCAAATACAATTGAAGATTTAGTTACATTCGCCAGGCAAATGGGTTATACCTACATTGCGATTACTGACCACTCCCAGAGTCTAAAGGTAGCAGGCGGATTAGGTCTTAAGGAATTAGAGAAAAAGAAGCGCCAGATTGATAAACTTAATAAAGAATTAAAAGATTTTCGCATCTTATACGCAACCGAGGTAGATATTGATTCCCAAGGGAGATTAGATTATCCTGATGAGGTCTTAAAAGAATTCGATATCGTGGTTGCGGCAATTCATACCGGATTTAAGCAATCTTCAGCTCAACTTACCAAAAGAATAGTAAGCGCCTGTAGAAATAAATATGTACACATTATTGCCCATCCCACCGGTAGGCTCTGGGGTGTGCGTGATGTCTACCCGATAGATCTGGAGGAAGTTTTTAGGGTAGCTAAAGATACCCACACCCATTTAGAGATAAACGCCTTTTGGCAGCGCCTGGACCTAAATGACCTAAATTGCCGTCGGGCAAAGGAAATGGGTGTGAAACTAGCTCTGGGTACTGATGCGCATACCAGCGAGCAGTTAGCAAGCATGAATTTAGGTATAGCTGTAGCCAGACGCGGCTGGCTTGAAAAAAAAGATGTGATAAATACACTCTCAGCGGAAGAATTGTTAAAGGCAATAAAGAAGTGATTTATTGTGGTTGACGTTTAAGGATCAGTATGGATAAGAAAGGGTTAGTAAGGGCCGGTAAGGAGAATATTTGTAAGGATTTTCCCCTACTTTCCCTTACTTTCCCCTACTATCCCCTACTGACCCTTAAGCTTTTTATTATTATGATATGTATTTTATGCGGCTGTCAGAATCGATCTTTATACAAAGACACCCGGATAGCAATGGGTACTTTTGTAGAAGTGACTTCACCGGATAAAAGGGCAGCCTCCATCGTATTTAATGAAATTAATCGTATTGAAAGTTTATTAAGTAAATATAAAGAAGATAGCCAGATATCTCGCTTAAATAAATTAGGAGTTCTAGAAAACGCTTATCCTGAGACAATCTACATTATTCGTAAGTCTCGGGAATTCTGGTTAGCTACTGATGGTGCATTTGATATTACTATTGGTCCGTTAATGGACCTTTGGGGATTTAGCAATAAAAAATATGTTTTGCCCAGAGAGGAAAAAATTAAAGAAATTTTAAAGTTAGTGGGTTCAGATAAAATTATCTTGCAAGATAAAGATAATGTGGTAAAATTCAAAACCTTAGGGATGAAAATAGACTTAGGGGCGATTGCCAAGGGGTATGCCGTGGATTGCGCGGTAAAGAAGTTAAGAAAGGCGGGAATTAAGAGCTGTTTGATTAACGCCGGTGGTGATATTTATTGCCTGGGAGAAAATTTCGGTAGACCTTGGAGGGTAGCCATACAGGATCCACGAAAAAAAGGATTCTTAGGTTATTTAGAATTAAAAGATAAGGCAGTGGCTACTTCTGGCGATTATGCGCAGTATTTTATCAAAGACCAAAAACGTTACACCCATATCCTTAACCCTAAGACCGGATATCCGGCAGATTCAGGGGTTGTGTCGGTAACGGTTGTGGCGGATGATACATTGACCGCCGATGCCTTGGCCACGGCAATTTTTGTTTTGGGTAAGGAAAAGGGAGAGGTTTTGGCGAAAAATTTTCCCCGTGTAGAAACAAGGATAATTGAAGATAAATATGTTCAAGGTAATTAATAAAGAGAATTTGGCTAAAGAGGTAACCAAAATTGTCGTTAAAGCAGAGCAGATTGCAAGAAAGGCTAAGGCCGGGCAGTTTGTAGTGGTGATTGTGGATGAAAGAGGTGAGCGCATTCCCCTTACCTTGGCAGATTGGGATAAAGATAAAGGCACAATTACCTTAATTTTTCAGAAGATAGGTTTTAGCACCAAAAAATTGGGTTCGCTTAATCCCGGTGATAAGATAGAGCATATCCTTGGTCCTTTAGGCCATCCCACAGAAATTAAAAAATGGGATAAGGTGGTCTGTATAGGTGGGGGTGTGGGAATTGCTGAGGCATATCCAGTCTGCCGGGCATTCAAAGAGGCAGGTAATTACGTAATTGGCATCATTGGTACCCGCAATAAGGATTTACTTATCTTAGAGAAGGAAATGAAGAAGGTCTGTGACGAATTATTTATTACCACCGATGATGGCTCTTATGGAGAGAAAGGTTTCGTTAGCGATGTATTAAAAAGGCTTTCGGGTTATAACTTTGTCTATGCGGTTGGTCCAATCCCCATGATGCAGGCAGTATCTAAAATTACCCAGGAATATCATATTAAGACAATCGTGAGCCTGAATCCAATTATGGTTGATGCCACAGGGATGTGTGGTGCCTGTCGTTTGCGAGTAGGCAATTGCACTGTATTTGGTTGCGTGGATGGTCCGGATTTTGATGCTCACGCAGTTGATTTTGAAGAATTATCCCGAAGACTAAAAATATTTACGGAGGCAGAGAGGAAAATCGATGCGCAATTCAATTCATAAGCGTATGGACATTGTGGCTTTGTTTATTCCGGAAATAAAGGAATCCATCCGGCAGAAAGACTTCAACAGTCTAAAGGCGCTTTTAAGAAGCATAAATTCTGTGGATTTAGCCGAAGGATGGCGACATCTTGATGCGACTGAAAAGATAATCGTCTTTAAGTTATTAGGAACAAGAAAAGCGGTAGAGGTCTTTGAAAATTTAAGATTACCGGAACAGACCTATATTTTAGATAATTTGGATAATACCCAGGTGGCAGAGATTATCAATGAGATGGCTGCTGATGAAAGGGCAGATCTCTTTAAGGAATTACCCGCAAGAATATTTAAGAAATTTTTTGTGCTGGTGAATAAGGAGAAGGCCCAAGAAACACGAAAGCTTATGGTTTATCCTGAGGGTACGGCAGGGAGCTTGATGACAACAGAATTTGTAGAATTAAAAAAGGATATGACTGCCAGACAAGCGATTCTTTGTATCCAGGAAAATCTGCGTTCTGAGTATCATGAGAATATTTATTCCGTATTTGTAACTGATGAATCACATAATCTCATCGGCAGTGTCGATTTACAAGAACTCCTAAAGGCACCTCCCGATATCTTAGTGCGAGATATTATGGAGAGTAGCGAGATGATAAAGATTGACGTCCACGCCGATACTAAAGAAGTGGCGAATTGGTTTAAGAGATATGATTTACTGGATGCACCCGTAGTAGACAAAGATAATCGGCTTTTGGGTGTAATTACCGTAGATGACATTATGGAATTAATGGAAAGACAAACCACCAAAGAAATATATGAGATTGGTAAGATGGCAGCGCAGGGTGGTGAAATTATCAGTTATGCGCGGGCAACGGTCAAGGAATTAGTCAGACGGCGTGTGGGTTGGTTAATTCTTTTGTTGGCCTTTGATTTTCTCACCGGCACGGTCTTAAAGAGTTTTGAGCACTCCTTAAGTTCGGTGGTGGCCTTGGCATTTTTTATTCCTATGCTTTTAGATACCGGCGGTAATGCTGGTGCCCAGACATCCATTACAATCATCCGTGGTCTGGCAACGGGAGATGTAAATTTTAAGAATGTCTGGCGGGTAATAAAATTAGAACTTATTTCGGCATTATCCATTGGTCTAATTATCGGGATAGTGGCTTTTGCTCGGGCATTATTTTTACAGAAAGATTTTCTCTTATCCATTGTGGTAGGAATGAGTATGACGTTTATTGGGATTTTAGGTATATCTACGGGCATAGCCTTGCCACTTCTTTCAAAAAAAATTGGTCTTGACCCGGCAGTCTTAGCCGGTCCGATTACTACGAGCATTGTGGATGTTTTAGGTTTAATTATCTATTTTAAGATTGCTCAACTATTTATTCCTGCATTAAGATTTTAATATGCGCCAAAATGTCTGCCAACAACCGCCAAAAGAGCGGATAAAGAATTTTTCTGAAGTTGCTTTGGGATTTTCTAAAAAACAGGCAGAGATTGAAGCCAGACGGTGTCTTCAGTGTAAAGATCCCTCTTGTGTAAAGGGCTGTCCGGTAGAAATAGATATTCCGGGCTTTATTAAATTGCTCAAAGAAAAAAAACGCAAAGAGGCGCTTAAAAAAATTAAAGAGAAAAATAATCTTCCGGCAATTTGTGGTCGGGTCTGCCCACAAGAAGATCAGTGTGAGAAAAATTGTGTCTTGAATAAAAAAAATATGCCGATAAACATTGGGGCCCTAGAAAGATATGCGGCAGACTACGAATTGACCTTTTTTAGACTATCCTTTAAGATTAAACAAAAACTAAGGACAAGGGTGGCAGTGGTGGGCTCTGGTCCGGCAGGGTTAACCTGTGCTGCGGATTTGGCGCGTATGGGTTATCAGGTGGTTGTTTTTGAATCACTACATCTACCCGGCGGGGTGCTTACCTACGGGATACCCGAATTCAGATTACCTAAACAAATTGTGCGTAATGAGGTAGAATATATAAAAAGATTAGGTGTAGAGATTAAATTAAATAGTCTTGTGGGCAATACATACAGCATTGAAGATTTATTATCCGAATTCAAGGCAATATTTATCGCTGTCGGTGCAGGACTGCCACAATTTTTGGGAATTCCGGGTGAGAATTTAAACCGGGTCTATTCAGCCAATGAGTTTTTGGCGCGGATAAATTTGATGCAGGCATATAAATTTCCCGAATACGCCACACCCATTAATATCGGAAAGAGAGTAGCCATAATTGGCGGAGGAAATGTGGCCTTGGATTGTGCCCGGGTGGCCATAAGGTTGGGTAGTGACGTAACCTTGGTTTACCGCCGTAGTCGCACAGAGATGCCCGGCCGTAAAGAAGAAATAGAAAATGCCTTAGCCGAAGGAGTGGTCTTTAAGTTTTTGACCCAACCAGTGAGAATTATTGAGGATGAGCAGGGATTTGTCAAGGGCTTAGAATGTATCAAAATGGAATTAGGCGAAGCGGATGCCTCGGGCAGAAGAAGACCTGTTGCGGTGAGGAGTTCTAATTTTATTTTAGAGATAGATACAGTGATTGTTGCCATTGGTCAAAGACCTAATCCCTTATTAGTCAAGGTTACCCCGGGGCTTAAGACTAATGAAGATGGAACAATTAAGGTGGATGAACATCTTATGACTTCTATTACTGGTGTGTTTGCGGGTGGAGATATTATTACAGGTGCAGACACAGTTATTTCGGCGATGGGCGCAGGCAAAAAAGCAGCCGTAGAAATAGATAATTATATAAAATCAAATATCAAAAGTTAAAATGACCGAACAAGATTCAAAAATAACCATAGAAGAGATATTAAGTTTAAAAGGTAAACGTAAAATCACCATGCTTACCGCCTATGATTATCCTCTGGCGGCATTAATTGACCGCGCCGGTATTGATATGATTTTAGTTGGCGATTCTGTAGCCAATGTAGTCTTAGGTTTAGAGTCAACTACGCAGGTGGGGATGACAGAAATGTTACATCATGCAAAGGCCGTAACCCGTGCAGTAAAACACGCCCTTGTGGTCGGGGATATGCCTTATGAATCTTATCAGATTAACCCTGAAGAATCAGTAAAAAACGCAAAGAGATTTATGGAAGAGGCAAAATGTGATGCGGTAAAATTAGAATGGTTTGATAAGTGTTTAGAGGTAACGCAAGAGATTATAAGAACAGGGATTCCGGTTATGGGTCACATCGGGCTTACTCCCCAGACTGCAGATAAAATTGGTGGCTTTAAAGTGCAAGGAAGAGATGCCGAAGCTGCTGGTCGCCTGATTAAACAGGCAAAGGCCTTGGAAAAATTAGGTTGTTTTTGTATTGTCCTGGAATGTGTTCCAGATAAAATTGCCCAGATGATTACCAAAAAATTAAAGATTCCCACCATCGGTATTGGCGCCGGGGTGGATTGTGATGGTCAGGTATTGGTTACTTATGATTTATTGGGATTGTTTGAACGTTTTACCCCTAAGTTCGTTAAA
>JAMWCK010000046.1 GCA_023819625.1 Candidatus Omnitrophota bacterium
CCTTTGATTTCTAATGAGCAGCGCCAGAAAGTTTTATCCTTTGTGGAAAATGCCAAAAGAGAAGGTGCGCAACTTCTTTATGGAGGTAAGATTCCGGATGCCCCGGAATTAAAACGGGGTTTCTTTTTTGAACCTACTATCTTTTGCGAGGTTCTACCAAAGATGCAGATATTTAAGGAGGAGGTTTTTGGCCCGGTAGTTTGTTTAGGTAAATTCTCTCATCTTGAAGAGGCAATAGAATTAGCCAATGCTGTGGATTATGCCCTGGCGGGATGTATCTGGGGTAGGGATGAGGCAAAGATTAAAGAAATAGCCAGAAGAATTAATGCCGGCATAATCTGGGTAAATACCTATGGAATGTTTTTTAATGAACTTCCCTATGGTGGATTTAAGCAAAGTGGTTTTGGCAAGGAATTGGGTAGGGAAGGTTTTTTAGAATACACCCGCCTTAAGAATGTAATCTTTAATTCTTTAAATCAGAAGCCACCTGTCTATTACTGGTACGGTTTTTAGAGAAATAAAAAATGAAACAAAATATTCATGGTTTAACTCTTAAAGAACTAGAGGGGCTCTTAAGTAACTGGGGTTTTTGTCTTTTTCATGCCCGGCAAATTTTTTCCTGGATCTATAAAAAGAGGGTTTTAAGTTTTAGCCGGATGAGCGATCTACCTTTGGATTTAAGAAAGAGACTAGAGGAAAATTTCTCCTGCGGGGATTTACAGCTGATTAAGAAACTCACCGCAAAAGATGGCACGGAAAAGTTTCTTTTTAAGTTAAACGATGGAAATTTTATTGAATCGGTGAGGATTCCGGCTAAAGGAAGAATTACCGGATGTATCTCTACCCAGGTGGGCTGTAAATTTGGCTGTCGTTTTTGCGCCAGTGGTATGAAGGGCTTTAAGAGAAATCTAACCCCTGCCGAAATCGTAAAGCAGGTTTTATATCTAAGTCCCACCCATCTTGTCTTTATGGGGATTGGAGAACCGCTAGATAATTATGATAATGTCTTAAGAGCTATACGTATTATTAATACCAAAGAAGGTTTTAACCTTGGTGCCCGAAGGATTACCATCTCTACTTGTGGGATCGTCCCCGGGATAAAAAGATTAATTGAAGAAAATCTGCAGATTGAATTGTCCGTATCTTTACATGCCGCAGATGAAAAGACACGCTTAAAAATTATGCCCATCAATAAGCTCTATCCCTTAAAAGAATTACTCAAGGCCTGTAAGGATTATATAAAAAAGACAAATCGGCAGATTACCTTTGAATATGTTTTGCTAAAAGGAATAAATTCAGATTTGCAAAGCGCCAAAAATTTAAGTAAAATATTAAAGGACCTAAAATTAATTAAGGTCAATCTGATTGTGGCAAACCCTATCGAGGAGATGGGCAGAGTGCCACCCGGAGTTCAAGAAACTCTGCGCTTTCAAGACTATCTTCGAAAACAGCATATAAACACTATTTTGCGCAGACCGCGCGGTAGGGATATTCAGGCTGCCTGCGGACAATTAAGATTACGTTATGAAAAATAGTTATTCGTTATTGCGTTATTGCGTTATTGCGTTATTGGGTTATTGGGTTATTGGGCTAACAGCCTGTGGTAGGCGAGAAATAAAAAATATAAATTCTTTTGGTACAAACATTATCTGTTTTGGTGACAGCATTACCCTTGGCTATGGAGCAAATCCCGCTGAAGATTATCCTGCGCGCTTAGGCCAGATGCTTAAACTTCCAGTGATTAATGCGGGTATAGATGGAGATACTACCAGCGAGGCACTGCGGCGTCTTGATTCTGATGTTTTAGAACGTAACCCTCTTCTGGTAATTATTGAGTTTGGCGGAAATGATTTTTTAAGAAAGGTTCCTATCCAGATTACCCTAAAGAATATGAAAGAGATGATTGAGAAGATCCAGACAAAAGGTGCAATGGTAGCAGTGGTGGATATCAGTAGCGGGATGTTCCTTAAAGATTATGCTAAAGGATTTGCTCAATTAGCCAAAGAAAAAGAGGCAATATTTATCCCCGGGGTATTGGCGGGAATAATTACCAATCCTGCCTTAAAAAGCGATTTTATTCACCCCAATGCCGCAGGATACCAACTGATTGCTCAGCGCATTTATCGCGCGATACTACCTTATCTTAATCAGAATTCCCTTAAGAAAAAATTTAGCCGTGAAAGTTATTAGGAATAATGGTTATCTTCGCTTATCTTTTACGTAGTTACTTCCTGGCAGTTTTTTGGCATATGCCTTTAATTCTGCGCCGATTTCACCAATCTGGGCTACGTGAGTTATTTTTCTAAATTCATTAGTTACTACCCCAATAGATAAAGAAAGTAAGGGAATTTTTTCTTCTTTTCCCTGCCGGTTACGGGCGAGGATATATCCTTTTTTCTGGTCTGTTTCGCTATAAAAAGAGGGGACTATTTTTTTAAACTCGGAAATAATTTTTTGACAGAGATCATCCACAATGTTAGGCGTGGTTACAATCACAAAGTCGTCTCCACCGATGTGGCCGAGAAAATCATCAGGATTGCCAAATTTCTGTGTTACCTTAAGGAGAATCCGCGCGGTTTCGCGGATAACTTCGTCACCACGTTCAAAACCATACTTGTCATTATAGGCTTTGAATTTATCTAAATCTAAATAGCATACGGCAAATAAAGAATGAGAGTTTAGGCGGCGGTCAAGTTCATTTAAAATGGAGACATTTCCTGGAAGCCGGGTTAAAGGATTTGCCTCTAAATCCCTTTCCGTGCGTCTTAAAATCATGCGGATACGCGCCAGGAGTTCCTTTGGTTCAAAAGGTTTGACGATATAATCATCAGCACCGGCATCTATGCCGTTTACCTTATCACTGATGTCGCCCTTTGCTGTGACCATAATTATCGGCAGATGCCGTAAGAGCAGGTCATTTTTCAGGCGTCGGCAGACCTGAAGGCCGTCAATTTTGGGAATCTTGTAGTCTAAGAGCACAAGGTCTAAAGGTTTACTATAGATAATTTTTAAGGCGGTTTCTCCATCTGCTGCCTCTAGGATTTCATAGTTTTCTTCAGTAAGGGTTAATTTTAAGATATCGCGAATATCAGGGTCATCGTCAACGACCAATATTTTTATCGCCATAATTTTCCTCCGTTCGAGGTAAGGTAAAACTAAAGGTTGCACCCATCCCTGGACTGCTCTTTACCCAGATTTTTCCCCCGTGGGCTTCAATGATATGTTTTACTAAAGCAAGGCCTAAACCCGCTCCTTTCACCTGCTGATTAACGGGATTATCCACCCGATAGAATTCTTCAAAGATTAATTCCTGCGCTTCTTTAGGGATACCACAACCGGTGTCAGTGATATCTACCTGCACTCTGCGTTCGATTTTGTGTGCTAAGATGCTAATCTTCCCTTGGTAAGGTGTAAATTTTATGGCATTACCTATAAGATTGATAAATACCCGCACGATTTGATTTAGGTCCACAAAGACTGCGTAGGCATCCGGGGGAATATCTACACTTAATTCTATGTTTTTTTCCTTTAATTGCACAGATAATAAATCTAAAACGTCTTGCACAATCTTTTTTAGGTTTTGGTCTTCCTGTTTCATTGCTACTTTGCCGGATTCAATGCGCGAGATATCCAGAAGATCATTGACCATATGGACAAGTTCATCAGAGTGTCGGTTTATCTTCTCCAGGCGCTCGCGTATCTCGGGTTGAAGTGGACCTAATTTCTCCGCCAATAATATTGAGGCATAACCCTTAATTGAGGTCAGAGGTGTCCTTAGTTCATGGGAGACACTGGAGATAAAATCTGTCTTGCGTTTACTTATTTTTTTAACTTCTTCTAATGCCAGGGTTAATTCGTGCGTCCTTTCTTCTACCTTTTTTTCCAAATCCTGTTGTGCATTCCAGGTCTTCTCAAAGAGACGGGCATTCTCTAAGGCCTGACCTAATTGGTTACTCAAAATGGTAATCAGTTCTTCATCGCCCTCGGTAAGTAAGGTATCAGTTCTCTCTGTACCCACAAACAAAAAACCCTTGCTTCCTTCTTTTGGTAAAAGCCCCGCGATGACAAAAGAATTTACCTTAAAAATACGCATTATATCTTCCTTAGGGATTCGACTGGAGGCAAGAGAAAGAGAAGAGAAGGTCTTTTCACTTTTGATTAAATCTAAAAAGAATTCTTGATGTGTATCCAGGAAGGATTCGATACTTTTTGTCTCATTTTCGGCATAGCCAACGGCAAGAGAGAGTGAAAATTTATTTTCTTTATCGCGCCATAAGAACCCTAAGGCCTTTTCGAACCCGATGTCTTCTAAATGACTTAAATCTATACGCCTAAAAATTTCTTCTTCCTGTAAGGTTGTGCTGATAAGTCGCGCCAGACGTTGTAGGGAATAAAGTGCAGTGATTTTTTTATCTAAGTTTTCTTGCGTTTTATTTAATTCTATGTCTGTACGCATAATCAGTTTGGCCTGTTCATCCATCTCATCAAGGGATTTTTTTAAGGACTCCAGTGTTAGTTTTATCCGTTTTAATTCCTGTATCTTAGAAAGCAAAACCATCGCAAGGAGGATTACCGTGGCAGTACTCATTATGCCTACAAGATAAAGGAGATAACTGGAACTAGACATATAATCTTTAACCCCCGATTCCTACGAGGGTAATCGTTTGATTATGAAAATAGGTCCTTCCCAGATAACTGATTGCCTTCAGTGGTGCCTGCTCGCCATAGGTATAGATACCTAGGAAGGGAATATCTTTACCTAAGTTATTTTTAATAATTTGTATTTCCTGCTCTGCCTGTCTTCCCAGAAGCATGTAGCGAGAGACAGAATCAAAAACAAGAACAAATTTACTTTCCCGACTTCCTAAACGCATTTTTACTTCTTCGGCTGCCTGCTGTGTAGCCTGAAGGCAGGACTCCTTGGTACCGATCATCATTCTTACGCTACAACCTTCAGGAATATTACCCTGAAAAACCAGGGAGCCATCTTCTTGTATGGAGATAATATTTCTTAAAAGATATTCCTCTTCAGCGCTGATGGGTATACCTAAAGGATAAAGGATAGAAATGGTCTTTAAGTCTTTTTTTAAATTTGCCACATCCCTTGCCAGATACTCTTCATAGATTTTTACTGCCGGCTGGTGGTCTATTTCATAAATGATGTTGCCCTCTGATCTGGTGACCAGACGTGGCTTTCCCAAGGGTTTCCATCCATGTCTTATTCCTAAAGCAAAATTTACTTTACCGGTCCAAATTAATCCGCAGGCAGCATCGCTTAAGATCTCTTGGTTAAAATATATATAGGTTTTCTTTTTCTTAAAGAAAAGATTATCAGAGGCACAGGCACCTACCAGAGGAAAACTTAACCCCAACTTTTCCTGCAGGCCGTTTAACAATCCCGCATGATTCGGGATTAACCCATCAGAGAATATCAAACTTAAATTGCGCGGGGTGCCTCTTAAGCCCAACAATAATTTTTCCCCTAACTCCTCACCCGCATGCAGGGCAGATTTGACGCTGATTTCTTTTATCACGGCAACATTGAAGTGTATCTCTTCAGAGAGCCTAACGAGAATTATGCCCAGACCATCTTTTAAGCCCCCTTGATTAGAGATAACTGCCAGACCAGAACATCCCAGAATTGGTATCGGTCCAACTAAATTGGTGATTGTTTTTAAGATAAGAGGGTGAGCAAATTCTGGCGTGGTAAAGACAATAACGAAGTCAATCTTGTCTTTTCTTAAATTTGCTCTTGCCTGAACAACTGCCTCTTTTGTTGCCTGAAGATGGTCTCTGGCACTACTTAAACCGATTCCTACTTGCATTACATTTTAATATATCAGAATTTTTGAAGGGGTCAATAAAATTATTGACTTAGAATGGTTATATTAGTAGAATAATTCTGATTTCAATTACGGCCCCATCGTCTAGCCCGGTCTAGGACGCGTGGTTCTCAGCCACAAAACACCGGTTCAAATCCGGTTGGGGCTAATAAAGCGAAAAAAATAAATTTTTTTCTTGCAATTTAATAGAGTTTGTGATAAAAATTTAATAAAGGAGGCTGGATGCGCGAACACTTAGGGTTTTTGAGAGTTTCCAGTGTGGTGGTAAAGACCGCAGCCTGGATTTTTTTATTTTTGGGGCTCATTGTAGGGATTTCTATTCTCGCTGGACTTGTTCCTAGTAATCCGCGCTGGACGGGATTGATTATTTTGGCAATCTATGCCTTTTTTTTCTTCTTCTTTTTCTTGATTGCCAAGATTGCGGATTTGTTAATTAAAATAATTAACGAAATTAAGAAGGAATAAGGGTATAAAAAGGGAGGTACAGATAAAAAGGGAGGTACAGATGAAGTATCAAGGTCTCAAGGTCTTACGGTCTTATGGTCTTATGGTGCTTTTGTTTATCTTTTTATCTTCTGTCTTAGTGGGCTGTGATAAGATTAATGCCTGGTTAAATCCCAAGAAGACGCAGACAAAGAAGTTGGCAGAGGGGCTGGTAGTCAAAGGTACAGTGATTGCCAAGGTAAATAATATCTCTATTACCTTAGAAGATCTGAATCAGGAAATAGATACTTACAATGCGATGGTTCCACAAGATAAACCCGAATTAAAGATTACTACACGGGAGAAAAAAATAGACTACTTAAAGAATGATATGATCCGTCGGGCATTATTATATCAAGAGGCACTGGATAGGGGTTTAGACAGAAATGAGGAGGTCGTCCGTGCCTTAGAAAAGAGCAAGATGGACCTTCTGGCAGTTGAGCTTATCAGACAGGAGGCAGAAAAGATTGAGGTTACAGCAAAAGAAATAGAGGATTATTATAATACCTATAAGGAGCAATTAAAGGAGCCGCAGGAGAGGCACATTCGCGAGATTGTGGTTCCTACGGAAACCGAGGCAAGGGATATCCTAATTCAAATTTTACAGGGAGTTGACTTTGCTACTTTAGCCCGGGAGCGGTCCAAGTCTTCCAGCGCCAAAGAGGGTGGAGATTTAGGTTTTATTCAAAGAGGAAAAAAATTTTTGCAGTTTGACACGGTTGCCTTTTCGGATACATTAGAGAAAGGAAAGGTAAGCAATATCTTTAAGGGTCCGGAAGGTTACTACATCCTAAAAGTTGAAGATATCCGTGGCGGTAAACAGAAATCTTTATCCGAGATGTGGGATGATATTAAGCGAGGTTTGATTTTCGTAAAGCAGCAGCAGAGGATAGAGGATTTAATCGGCAAACTTTCCCGTGAGGCAAAAATTGAAATTTATGAAGGTCAGATAAAATAATGCAGAAACAAAGGATTATTTTAATTATCGGGATTGTTTTGGCCTTGATTGCGGTAGTAATGGTTAAGGTTTATTTAGACCAGCAGCGTCAGATGGCCCAGGAAGAGGCGCGAAAGGCGTTTGCCCGGCTTCAGGCCAATCAGACCGCGGTGTTGGTGGCAAAACAGGATATTCCCAATGGCACGGTATTAAAACCGGAGATGTTAGAAGCTGCCATTTTTCCCAATCAATATGTCCAACCGCAGGCAGTGACTTCTTTCGATAGAATTGCAGGAATGATCACTGTCGCGCCGATTTCTAAAGGAGAACAGATTACTTTAAGTAAGCTTACACAACGCCGAGAGGTAGGTGCAGGCGCTGGCCTGGCGGGAGTAACCCCGGTGGGCAAAAGGGCAATTACCATTTCTGTGGATAATATTGCTTCTTTAGCGGGGATGATTAAGCCCGGAGATTATGTAGATGTGATTGCCATGGTGCCGGTGCCGGTAGAGACACAAGAAGGTAAGCACGCAACCCAGGTGGCGGTCTTGCCGCTATTTCAGAATGTCATGGTGCTGGCCGTGGGTCAGAATATAGGCGGTGGTCCGGTGTTAAGCCGACGCTATGAAAAAGAGGAACAAAAAGAAACATCTCCTTTGATTACTCTGGCCTTGACTCCTGAGGAGGCAAACTTAATTGCCTTTGTTTCTGAGCAGGGTAAGATTCGTCTTAGCCTACGTTCGCCCGCAGATTCCCAGATTCAGCCATTACAACCGGCAAGCTGGGATACCTTGTTTCAATATATTATGCCTGCGGAGTCCAAGTCAAAAATAAAAGAAGAGGTTAAACCTGTCGTCGCCGAAGCCGAATATGTAGAGGTATATCGGGGATTGAATAAAGAGAAGATACCCCTAAGCAAATAAGGAGAAATTGAAAAGTGAAATTCCAAAAACTTAGTGAGTTTATTAAATTCGTTATTAGATTATTGGTTATTATTTGGTTATTGGTGCTGGGGAATGGGAATATGGGTTATACCGCCGATATAGGCGAAGAACTCAAATTATATCCGGGAGAGGTAAAGATTATTTCGGTAAATAATCCTACGCGCATTGCCATTGGTAATCCTGAGATTGCGGATGTGATCCGGGTGACAAAAAACGAAATAACCCTTTCTCCCAAGAACGTGGGCACAACC
>JAMWCK010000047.1 GCA_023819625.1 Candidatus Omnitrophota bacterium
GTTGATAGGCACAAGCCTTCTCCATAAAATCAGTTCTATCAGTAAATTGTTCTATCTCATAGAACTCAAGTTCAATTAGATTATGGACGGTCTCTATATCAGACTGGAACCTATGTGCGCCTGGGGGTATAGTCTGATGAGTTATGCCTGCCTTTTCTAATGCCAAAGTGTAGCTAGATGGCTGAATAGCTGACCAAGAACCGCAGTACTCAGCTTCGTTAAAACTGAATACCACAACTTACTTCACGCAAGGTATATTGTACTTTTGGTAAACCCAGGCGCTTCATTTGCGGCCAGTATTCGGGGATATCGCATAAATCCTTAGTATCTTCCAAGGCACGTTCAAAAAGGGCAAATTGCTTTTTGACAGCACGTAAATTTTGTTTAGTGACGTGTTTTTTCCGACGCTGCCGGCTGGATACTCCGTTAGCACGCCATATCTTACGTATAGTTTTGGCTGATACAGGCAGTCCTTCAAGTATCTTGACCTGTATATTTTGCTTTAAGTTTTACAATATGCTCTACAATATCACCAGCAATAGCGCAAGGAGAGTGTTTTGGGCGTTGGGATAAATCACTAAGAGCCTCATAGCCAGATTCTTTAAAACGCTTAACCCATTTACGCACTGTCTTAGGAGTCATTGCATAAAGCCTGGCGGCTGGTTTTACGCCATATTCTTTAGCATACATCACCACTTGATAACGCTGTTGTTTTTTATCTTTACTTATACGCATAATCTGATAGTATGGATATGGACACATATAACCTCCTCCTTATTTTTTAGGATAGGAGTATTATATCAGGTTATTATCTGTCCATTTATATTTTCTAAAGGGTCATTGATATATTTATCCCATTCACGAACACGACGCCATTGCCAGAACGAGCTGTCATGCATATTTTGAATCTGGCTTGGCTCGTAGTCATAATAAATAGCGGTCTCGTTCTTTTTACGTGGTGTGTCTAGATGTATCCTTGGTCTTAAAGATCGTTGCTTCTAGGGGCTCTACGGCTTAAAAATTTTGACTCTTTTTTGGTTTTACCGCTTTGCGCCTAAAATCTTTAAAAAGCCCCTTTAAATACAAAAAACTTTAAAACTAATTCTTTTAATCTTTCTTAAGCCTTTAAGGGTGGGGATACGATCTTTCTTCCCATTCCCGAAACAATTCCAAAAAACACTTGACAAGAATACTTTTTTAGTTTAAACTTAATTATTTACATCTTCCCCTAGACAACCTTTTTAGAATATTTTACCGAGAATTTTTTAAAATTCTTGAGGGGTGGAGTTTTTTTATTCAACTTAAGAACTCAGGCATAAGGGAAAATATGCCCACGTAGCTCAGTCGGTAGAGCACATGCATGGTAAGCCTGAGGTCACCGGTTCGATTCCGGTCGTGGGCTTAGTGGATTAAATTTTAATTATATGCGCGAGATTATCATCCTAGAGTGTTCCGTTTGTAAAAATAGAAATTATACTACTACTAAGAACAAAAAGAAACACCAAGATAAATTGGAACTCAATAAGTTCTGTAAGTTCTGTCGTAGACATACGTTACACAAGGAGGTTAAGTAAGTTTAAGGAGCATCTGCTATGGTATCCCGCCTTTTTATAAAGATAGGGGCGTCGGTTAACGGGTAAACCACTGGTCTCCAAAACCAGAACTGGGGGTTCGAGCCCCTCCGCCCCTGTGTTAAGGAGTAGATTTGCGGTCGTAAATTATAAATGGCAAGATGAGTCAATACCACTTGTGTGGTTAGAAAATGAATATCTTTAAAAAAATCATTCAATTTTTAAGGGAAGTTAAACAGGAATTAGGCAAGGTTTCCTGGTCAACCCGTGAGGAGTTAATTGGCTCAACCTTTGTGATTATTGTGATTACTAGTTTAATGGCAATATTTATTGGGTTAATTGACCTTGTGCTTTCCAAAATTTTAAGCATATTATTTATTTAATTAGATGAAGAATTGGTACGTCGTTCATACACAGACCGGTTCAGAAGAGAAAGTTAAGGCATACCTAGAAAGTCGGATTTTAAGCGAAGGATTAACAGATTTAATTACCAAAATAGTTATTCCTACGGAACAGATCTCTGAAGTGCGCGCGGGCAAAAAACGTATTTCGCAGCGAAAGTTTTTCCCTGGATATTTGCTTCTTGAGATGGAGTTAAATGAAAAAACCTATCTTTTTATTAAGAAAACCCCCGGGGTAACCGGTTTTATTGGTTTGGGTAAAAAACCGATGCCTTTACCTAAGACAGAGGTTGAGAATATCTTAAAGCGAACAGAGGAGACGCAGGCCAAACCTTCTCCGAAAATTGTTTTTGAGAAAGGTGAACAAGTCTGTGTAAAAGAGGGGCCATTTGTAAATTTTAATGGCACAATAGAGGAGGTATATCCGGAGAAGGGGAAACTAAAGGTGAGTGTCTCTATTTTTGGTCGGGCCACGCCAGTAGAATTGGAGTATTGGCAGGTAGAGAAGATATAAAATGGCAAAAAAAATTGTGGCACAGATTAAACTTCATGTACCTGCAGGACAGGCAAATCCTGCTCCACCAGTAGGGCCGGCCTTAGGTCAACATGGAGTCAATATTATGCAATTTTGCAAACAATTCAACGATCAAACTAAGGGAAAGGAGGGTTTAATTCTTCCGGTAGTTATTAGTGTATACGAAGATAAAACCTTTAGCTTTATTATTAAAAGCCCACCTTCATCAGTGCTTTTAAAACGGCTAGCAAACTTAGCCAAGGCCTCAGGAAGTGCCGGTAAGGAAGTTATTGGGAAGGTTACACACAAGCAAGTAGAAGAGATTGCCAAACTAAAATTAAAAGACTTAAATACCACTGACCTTAAGCAGGCAATAAAAATTATAGAAGGTACTGCCCGCAGTATGGGTATCGTGGTGGAAGGTTAATTATGCGTGTACGCAGCAAAAGATACAGAGAAGCGGAAAAACAATTTGATAGAAATAAGGTCTATGACTTAAAAGAGGCTATAGCAATTATAAAAAAGATGATGCCCCCTAAATTTGACAGTTCCGTAGATTTACATTTTCATCTTAATGTAGACCCTAAAAAATCTGATCAGATGGTGCGGGGGACAATGGTGCTTCCTTATGGCACAGGGAAGAAGATAAGGATTGCGGTCTTCTGTAAAGGAGAACATGAGAGATTAGCCCGTGATGCCGGAGCAGATTATGTAGGAGGTACAGAGTTAGTTGATAAAGTAGCAAATGGATTCTTAGATTTTGATTGTGTCATTGCCACACCGGAGATGATGAAGGAATTAAGTAGATTAGGCAAAATCTTAGGTCCGCGTGGCTTAATGCCCAGTCCTAAAACAGGCACCGTAACCCAGGATATCGTCAAGGCAATTGAGGAAACCAAAAAGGGCAAAATAGAATTTCGTATGGACAAACAGGGGGATATTCATTTGTCTGTAGGTAAGGTTTCGTTTTCTGAAGATCAGTTATACGAAAACGCCTTGCGCGTTATTGAAGCGATAAATGAAAATAAACCCCAATCTGTAAAGGGGAAATTTATAAAGAGCTTATTTATCTCCTCGACGATGAATCCGGGCTTGAGGCTAGTAATTTAAGGCAAGAGAGGATGCAATGTGAAAAAACTAGGCCTGATTGTTAAACAGACGCAGAAAAGATTTATTGAGGATAACTTAAAAGATACATCTTGTGTTTTTATTCTTAATTACGCCAAGGTTTCCGGTCCTGACTTTAGTACCTTGCGTCAATCTTTAAGAAGTCATGGAGCAAGGTTCGTAACAGTAAAAAACAGTGTATGTCGTCGTGCATTAAAAGAAACGGGGCAGGAGAAACTCTTAAACCTTATTGAGGGACCGTGCGGTTTAGTTTTTGTCAAAGATGATCCCGTCGGCACTTCTAAGATTTTATATAATTTTTCCCGGGAGCATGAGTTCTTAAAATTACGTGGTGGATTTTTAAAAGACAGAATTTTAGCAGCCACGGATATTGAGGCATTGGCAAGACTTCCTTCCCAGGAAGTTTTAAGAGCGCAGTTAGTGATGACTTTGAACTTACCGCTTTCGGGATTAGTATTAGTTTTAAAACAGCTATTGCGTCGGTTCATCTATTGCTTAGACCAAATCAGAAATAAAAAGGGTAGTTGATTATAACTTTCTGTAGCCTAAAGAAGGAGGAATAAGATGGACAACGAAAAATTGGATGCTTTAATCAAATCTATTGAGAGTATGTCGGTACTGGAACTTTCGGATTTAATAAAGGCATTGGAAGAAAAATTTGGTGTTCAGGCAAATATGCCAATGATGGCGATGCCCCAGTTAGCGGCGACCTCTGCTCAAGGACAGGCAACAGCCGAAGAGAAAACCACCTTTACTGTTGTTCTGGCGAATGCCGGGGCAAATAAAATTGCTGTGATTAAGGAAGTACGCGCCATGACGAATCTAGGCTTAAAAGAAGCCAAGGATCTGGTTGACGCTGCTCCTAAACCCATAAAAGAGGGCGTGCCTAAGGAAGAGGCAGAAGAGATGAAAAAGAAACTTGAGGCAGCCGGTGCAACGGTTGAATTGAAGTAAAGATAAAAAACGAGAAATGCAGAAACGGAGAAATTTTGGAAAGATTAAAGAGGTCTACGCATTACCTAATCTATTGGAGGTACAGTTAGAGTCATACCGTCAGTTCCTGCAGGCGGATGTCCCTCCTTTAGAGCGTAAATATCAGGGGTTACAAGAGGTGTTTGTAGATATATTTCCTATTGAAAATGCCGATCGTTCAGTAAAATTAGAGTTTATCAGTTATTCTTTGGGTAAACCCAAATATGATGTCGCAGAGTCTAAACGTCGAGCACTGACCTATGCCGCCCCCTTAAAGGTAAAGTTTCGCCTGACTACACCCAAGGAAACTAAAGAGCAGGATGCCTATTTTGGTGATATCCCTTTGATGACCAAGACCGGAAGTTTTATTATTAATGGCGATGAACGCGTCGTAGTCAGCCAGCTTCAACGTTCACCCGGCGTTTCTTTTGAAGAAGAGACGCACCCTACGGGCAAAAAAATATTTTACGGCCGTATTATTCCTTATCGCGGAGCGTGGCTGGAATTCAAATATGATTTATCCCAAACCATCCTTGCATATGTAGATCGACGAAGGTCTTTTCCCGCGACGCAAATTTTAAGGATATTGGGGTTTTCTACGGATCAAGAAATTATTGCCTCCTTTGATAAGGGATATCAGGAAATTACCAATACCCTTAAAAGAGATCCTACTAAGAATAAGGAAGAGGCATACCTTGATTTCTATCGCAAGATGCGTCCTAATGAGCCGATTACTAAAGAGGTAGCAGAGAATTTATTCTACCGTTTATTCTTTGACCCTACTCGCTATGACTTAGAGAGGGTGGGGCGATTTATCTTAAATAGAAAATTGGGCATGAATGTCTCTTTAGAAAAAAGGATTCTCGATTCAGAAACAGTGATCAAGGTTATTGAATATCTGATTAAATTAAATGAGGGAATCGGAAAAATTGATGACATTGACCATTTAGGTAATCGACGTGTAAAGACGGTGGGCGAATTAGTGCAGAATCAGCTAAGAATTGGCTTGATGCGTGTAGAGCGTTCTATCAGAGAGAGGTTGAGTATTTTGAGTGATTTTGATAATCTAAATGTGCATTATCTAGTCAACTCCAAATTGCTTTCTAATCAAATTCGGGATTTCTTTGCCCGTAGCCAATTGTCGCAATTTATGGACCAGGTCAATCCTCTAGCCGAGATGACCCACAAACGACGTTTAAGTGCACTCGGTCCGGGTGGTCTGTCGCGGGAGCGAGCAGGATTTGAGGTTAGAGACATCCATCCCTCGCACTATGGAAGAATCTGTCCGATTGAAACCCCAGAAGGCCCAAACATTGGCTTAATCTCGTCTTTAAGCACTTATGCGCGGGTAAATTCTTTAGGACTATTAGAAACTCCCTATCGCAAAGTAGAAGACGGTAAGGCCACACGCAAGATTGAATATCTAACTGCCGATATTGAAGAGGACAAGGTTATTGCCCAGGCGAATGTACCCCTGGATGCAGAAGGAAATTTTATAGAACGCGAGGTCTCCTGTCGTTATAAGGGTGACTTTCCTAAGGTTTCTCCAAAACAGGTAGAATACATGGATGTTTCTCCTAAACAGCTTGTTTCTGTAGCCGCTTCCTTAATTCCTTTCTTAGAACATGATGATGCTAACCGTGCACTTATGGGTTCTAATATGCAACGTCAGGCGGTGCCTTTAATGATTACCGAAGCGCCTCTGGTGGGGACAGGTATAGAAGCAAAGGTAGCGCGTGATTCTGGAACGGTCGTGGTTGCGGAAGAAGCAGGTAGGGTTACCAATGTAGATGCCTTAAGTATTAGCGTGGGTAAAAAGATCTATCATATTAAAAAATTCCAGCGCACCAACGCTGATACCTGCTTGAATCAGCGTCCAATTGTAAAATTGGGTCAATATGTAGAAAAGGGCGAGGTGATCGCTGATGGGATGGCAACAAAGAATGGAAAACTTGCTTTGGGAAAAAATCTGTTAGTGGCATTTATGCCTTGGCGTGGATACAACTTTGAAGACGCCATCCTTATTAGTGAAAAGGTGGTCAAAGAAGATGTTTTTACCTCTATACATATAGAGAAGTTTGAGGTGGAGGCAACGGAAACCCGTCTGGGTAATGAGGAGATCACTCGTGATATTCCTAATGTCGGTGAAGAGGCATTAAAGAATTTAGATGAAAATGGAATTATTCGTATTGGTGCAGAGGTTGGGCCGAGAGATATCTTAGTGGGTAAGCTTACACCCAAAACTCAAACGGAACTTCCTCCTGAAGAAAGGCTTTTACGTGCCATATTTGCAGAAAAGGCAGCGGATGTGCGCGATACATCCTTGACTGTTCCGCCAGGCGTAGAGGGAGTGGTGGTAGATGTGCATGTTTTTCAGCGCAAGGAGCGGGGAAGGAAATCTAAAGAGCAAAAGTCTCAAGAATTAGCGCGTATTCGGGAAATAAAGGCATATTATAAACAGGAGATAGAATTTATCCAGGCGGAAAAAATTGCTCGTCTGGCACAATTATTAGGTACAGACAAAAAAAAGGTCTTGAGTTTAGATTATAGCGATAATGAAGAGGCAAAAGTTTTGGCTGCCTCTTTTGATGAGCAGATTCAGGAATTGCTAGTTGAGCAGGCTCAAGAGATTGAGAAGGTTAAACGCGGGGATGATTTACCGACAGGGGTCTTAAAACGAGTAGTGGTTTATGTGGCCACCAAACGCAAACTTGCCGAAGGCGATAAATTAGCAGGTCGACATGGAAACAAAGGGGTGGTGGCAAGAATTTTGCCGGAAGAAGATATGCCGTATCTGCCGGATGGTACACCGGTAGAGATAGTATTAAATCCTTTGGGCGTTCCTTCGCGTATGAATGTTGGTCAAATCTTGGAGACGCATTTAGGTTGGGCAGCTAAGGTTTTGGGTTTTGAGGTGGAGTGTCCGGTTTTTGACGGTGCCTCTGAGGAAGAGATTAAAGGGATGTTAAAAGAGGCGGGTCTACCAGAGGATGGTAAAATTACGCTTTATGACGGCTATACCGGTGAACCCTTTGATGCCAGGGTAACCGTGGGTTATATTTATATGATGAAATTAATTCACCTCGTAGATGAAAAAATTCATGCCCGTTCCATTGGACCTTATTCTTTGGTCACGCAGCAACCTTTAGGCGGCAAGGCGCAATTCGGCGGTCAAAGATTAGGGGAGATGGAGGTTTGGGCATTAGAGGCCTATGGCGCTGCGTTTAGCTTACAGGAGATGCTGACGGTAAAAAGTGATGATGTTGCAGGCAGAACCAGGATTTATGAGGCAATTGTTAAGGGTGAACAGAGATTAGCGCATGGAATCCCCGAATCCTTTAATGTCTTAATTAAAGAGTTGCAGGGGTTGGGATTAGATATAAGGACTGAGAAGGTAAAATAATGGAAGAGCAAATTTTATTTGATAGTATTTCCATTAAAATTGCTTCGCCGCAGGTGATTAGGTCATGGTCGCACGGCGAGGTCAAGAAGGCCGAAACGATTAATTACCGAACCTTAAAACCAGAGAAGGACGGTCTTTTCTGTGAGAAGATTTTTGGTCCGGTGCGCGATTGGGAATGTAACTGCGGAAAATACAAAGGTATAAAGTTTAAGGGTATTACCTGTGATCGCTGCGGTGTAACCATAGACCGCTCCAGTGTGCGTCGGGAACGTATGGGGCATATTGAATTGGCTGCACCGGTAACGCACATCTGGTTTTTTAAGGCTGTGCCAAGTAGGCTATCCGCATTGTTAGATATGAATTTGAGGGATTTAGAGAAGGTCATTTACTATGAAGAATATGTCGTCGTTGATCCTGGTAGCACGCCCTTAAAGAAAAAAGAATTACTTAGCGAAGAAG
>JAMWCK010000048.1 GCA_023819625.1 Candidatus Omnitrophota bacterium
TTTTATAGAAATAACCTCCTGCCAAGAAAAATGTGGAGAATCTTTACAAAAATTACAAACCACACCTTTTAGCGGCGGTATATCTACATCCCAGAGGACCGATGCATCTTCTGTATACCCACCACAGGTGGCATGGTAATAAGTAGGAAATATCCTTCCTTGATGCGTAAGGATAATACCTTCAGTTTCATCTACAGCAATATTTGTGCGGTAACGTTCAGAGGTCTTCCCCCCGTAAACTTGAGAATATATATCTGAAGTTACGTCATAATCTTTTTGTCGGTTCTCTTGCCTCTGGTAAAGCGCATAAGTACGCACGACAACCGCCTGGGCCTTTAATGCCTCTAGTGGCCAGTAATGCGAAACCTCATGATAAAGCACCCCTTTCACATAATCCTCAAGCTTAATATGATTTATTACTGATAAACGCAAGTTATTTGTTTTCAATAAGATAATGTTTCCTCTTAATATTCGGCCATTAACCATCACCAGGTATGGATCATCTGATTTTATCAATACCTTAACTGCATCTATCTTTATTGGCCCTAAAGCAATGCCTTCTTTAGATACGCTGACCGTGGTATTTAGATTTTTGCCCTGATAAAAAATTTTATTGTTCTTTAAGTCAACAACTTCATAAAGTCCTTTTATTTTAAGCCGAAAGGAAGATACGTCTTTTAAGATAGACACGCGAATATAATCTGGGGACTGGGCATAACCATTAAAATTCAAAATAAAAATATCTACAAGCAAAACGGCAAACCAAAAATTGAGATTTTTGAAGATTTCTTTAATCTTGTGTGGTATTTTTGGTCTTTGGCTTTTGGTCTTTGGTTTTTTTAGCGTCGGGACCATAACCAAAAGATTAAGGATAAGATCACACTGATTAAGAGACAAGTCGTAAGGGGAAAGTAAATTGTAAAATTTTTCTTTTCCCAGTAGATATCGCCGGGGAGCCTACCCAAATAAGGTAATTTAGGGGCAAAAATTAAAATTATTCCCACCGCAATTAAGATAATCCCGAAAATAATTAATGTCTTTGCAATTTCTTGCATCGTTCTTGCTTTGAATAGATACATCCACAATAATTCTGGCAGTAAATACCCATTGCCTTTGCCTGGGCATGGGCGGCTCTAAAACCAACGCGAAAATCCTCGTAATAAAAATTAATCCTTTCCTCTTCTGAAACTGCACGGCCAATTCCCTTGAGTATCTCCTGATCCTGATAAGGGCTAACCAGTAAGGTGCTTGAGAAAAAATTAAACCCTCTGTCTTTGGCCTCTTTTGCTGTCCTCTTAAGTCTAAGGTACCAGCAAACAGAGCACCTTTGGGGTTTATTTTTATTAGATTTTATGGCAGAAAAAAAATCTAAGGGTTTATATTCAGGATAACTCATCGGAGTATCTAAAGTTTTAATTAAATATTGTAATGCCTCTTTGCGCCGGCTGTACTCTGCGGGGGGATGGATATTGGGATTATAGAAAAATCCTTCTACCGTAAATCCTTTAGCCCTTAACTGCTTTAAGGGATAAATTAGACATGGTCCACAACAGATGTGTAGCAAAATTCTCATGCCCTTAAAATAATTCTGCCTGGTTTTTGCTCCTTAAATTGAAGTGGGTAAATGCCAGTTTAGTCGCCATTCTTCCACGTGATGTACGCTTTAGGTATCCTGCTTTTAATAGATACGGTTCAATAGTATCAGCAATAGTATCAATCTCTTCATTAAGACTGGCCGCTAAGGCCTCTACGCCCACAGGACCGCCACCATAGATTTCAATGATGGTTTTTAAAACCTTACGGTCTAATTCGTCAAGGCCGGCGTTATCTATCCCTAACTCATCCAGTGACTTTGCTGCAACCTCAAAATTTATTCTGTTTATCCCTAAAACCTGGGCATAATCCCGCACCCGCCGCAATAACCGGTTGGCAATCCGTGGAGTTCCACGGCTACGCCGGGCAATCTCCAAGGCTGCCTCTTCATCTATATTCAGTCCTAAAATTTTACAAGAATGTTTAATAATCTTGGCTAGGTCTTCTACTTGATAAAAATCAAAATTATAAAAGATACCGAACCTATTTCTTAACGGCGCAGCCAAAAGTCCAGACCGCGTCGTCGCACCTATCAACGTAAAAGGTTTAAGGTTAAACTTGATGGTCTTGGCATAAGGGCCCTTATCAATCACAAAATCAATCTGGAAATTCTCCATTGCCGGATATAAAAATTCCTCAACAACCTTGGAGAGTCGATGTATCTCATCAATAAAGAGTATATCCGCCTTGTCTAAATTGGTCAATATACCAATCAGATCCCCTGCCCGTTCAATTGCTGGTCCAGAAGTAGCAGTAATCTTGGCATTCATTTCATAAGCGATGATGTGCGCAAGAGAGGTCTTGCCCAATCCTGGTGGGCCACTTAAAAGGATATGTTCTAAAGGTTCTTTTCTCTGTTTTGCTGCGGTAAGACAGACTTTTAAGTTCTCTACAATATCCTTCTGACCAATAAATTCTTGAAGTCGCCTGGGCCTTAAAGATATATTTAGGACAATATCTTCTTCGGATTCCTCCGTTCTATTTATAAGGCTTGCAGAATCTGGCTTAATGAGTTTGTGTCTTATCTTTTCTTTCATAGGGGATAATATTTTCTTTATTACGGATTATTTCTACCTCGCCAAATAGCACCTTCTGGCGGGCGATAATTTCTTTCAAGCGGATTAATTCTAAGATTGCCAAAAAGATTACGACTATCTCTATTTTGTTTTTTGCCTTATTGAATAATTCAGATAGGCGTATTGATTCCGTGGTTAAAAGAAGATGCAAGAGTTCATGAATCTTTTCTTCAATAGTAAATTCATCTTTGATAACCTCATAAAACAATTCCTTCGGAACCTCTTTTAATGCACAAGTAAAGGCATTGATTAAATCAAAGATACTTGCCTCAAAATATACCTCGCCGGAATCATCCCCTAGCAAAGGATTCTCTAATTTTGGCCGTTTAAATATCTGGCTCTGTCTAGCCTCTTTCTGACGCAGGTTTTCGGCTATCTCCTTAAACTTCTCGTATTCCAGAAGTCGTCTAACCAATTCCGCGCGCGGATCCTCTTCATCCTCTTTGCTTAAACCTGGCTCTGCGGGTAAGAGCATCCGCGATTTAATCTGCATTAATGTAGCTGCCATCACTAGGAATTCACCCGCGATATTCAAATCCAGAAGCTGCATTAAATTTAGATATGCCAGATACTGCTCCGTTACCTGGGCAATAGGAATATCATAAATATTCAGGTGATCCTTTTTAACTAGATAAAGCAATAGATCTAACGGTCCTTCAAAAATTTCCAGTTTTATTTTATAACTCATGTAATTTAGTAATCCTTCTCATAAGTTAAATATCTAGCCGCAAAATTCCCATTGCCTCTTTTGCCTCTTTTAATGTCTGGTTGGCAACCGAAATCGCCTTATCCCTACCGGCTTTTAAAATTTTCTTAATTTGTGCTTTATCCTTAAGGAGTTCCTGGCGACGCTTTTGTATCGGGAATAATTTTTCAATCAAACCAGAGGCCAATCTTTTTTTACAATCCGTACAACCTAATTTTGCCTGTTGACACCAATCATAAACCTCTGTTTTCATTTCCGGTAGAAATACAGAATAATAACTAAAGACGTTGCACAGATCAGGATGACCCTTATCGCTTAATCTTATCCTTTTGGTGTCCGTAATCATCCTTGAGATTTTCTTTTTGATTTCCTCTTGTGAATCGCAGAGATTGATTGTATTATTATAACTTTTACTCATCTTGCGCCCATCTATACCCAAAAGCCGCGGGACCTTAGTCAATATCGCCTGGGGTTCACAAAACACCTTCCTTTTATACAAGGTATTAAACCGACGACAAATCTCACGCGTTAATTCAAGATGAGGAAGCTGATCCTCTCCCACGGGAACCTTATCTGCCTTATAAAGAAGGATATCAGCAGCCTGCAATACCGGGTAACCCAGAAATCCATAGGTATTCAGATTGCGCGAGGTTATTTCTCTTAACTGTTCTTTATATGTCGGACACCTCTCTAACCACCCCAGCGGCACCAGACAGGAAAACACCAGATATAAATCAAGGTGGGCATTCACCTCTGACTGGATGAATAAAACTGATTTTTTAGGATCGATTCCCACGCTTAACCAATCAACAACATTATTAATAGCGTATTCTGGTAATTTAGCGGGATTTTCGTATTCACTCATCAGGGCATGCCAATCCGCTACCATAAAGAAACACTCATATTCGTTTTGCAATTTTACCCAATTATCCAACGCCCCCACTAAGTGTCCTAGGTGCAAGTTTCCTGTTGGCCGCATCCCGCTTAAAACCCGCTTCATAATTTCCTCGCTATCTTCTCAATTTCATATGTCTCAATAATATCGCCTTCTTTGATGGCATCAAAACCCGAAAGTGCAATACCGCATTCAAAACCCTCTTGCACCTCACGCACGTCATCCTTAAAACGTTTTAATGAGGAAATCTTTCCTTCAAAAACAACTTCGCCGTTTCGGATTACCTTAACGGCGCTATTGCGATTAATCTTTCCTTTTAAGACAAAACAACCTGCAACTGTCCCCGCCTTAGATAGCTTAAAGACCTTCCTTATCTCTGCCCGACCCAAAAAAACCTTTTTTAGTCTTGGCTCGAGCATCCCTTCTATTGCCGCCTTTATATCGTTAGCGAGTTCATAGATAATATTATAAATCCTTATATCTACCCCTTCCTTGGCATTTAATTCCTTTGCCCGTTCGTCTATTGTAACATTAAAACCCAATATCAAAGCATTAGAAGCCACGGCCAAAATAACATCTGAGGCGTTAATATTACCTACTCCTTCATGGATAATGTCTAATTTAATCTCGGAAATATTAAGTTTGTTTAGGGTTTCTTTAATCGCCCCTAAAGAACCCTGCACATCCGCCTTAATGATTAATTTTAATTCCTTTAACTGTCCTTGTTGTATCTGAGAATGAAGTTCTTCAAGCGTCAGCCTTCTGGTCTGTCGCACCTGCGCTAATCTTTCTTCTTCCTGACGTTTTAATGCCAATTCCCGGGCAATCCTTTCATCCTCCACTACAAAGAATTGTTCTCCGGGTAGAGGGATACCCGCAATACCCAAAACCTCTACGGGAAAAGAAGGACCGGCAGTGTTTACCGCTCGGCCATGGTCATCAAACATCGCCCTAATTTTGCCGTAGTATTTGCCGACAATGATATTCTCATTAAGATGTAGTGTACCATTACGAATAAGGAGGGTAGAAACCGGACCTCTTGCTTTAGACATCTTGGCTTCAATTACCACGCCCTGGGCGGGACGGTTAGGATTGGCTTTTAATTGAAGCATCTCGGCTTCTAAAAGAATCATCTCTAATAAATCATCAATACCTACCTGCGTTTTAGCAGAAACTCCCACGGTAATCGTCTTTCCTCCCCAGTCTTCAGGCGTAAGATTTAATTCTGAAAGTTGCCTTTTTACGCGCTCAATATTTGCCTGGGGTTTGTCAATTTTATTTATAGCGACAATTATGGGAACGCCTGCCTGACGGGCGTGGTCAATAGCCTCCTGTGTCTGGGGCATTACCCCTTCATCTGCGGCAACCACTAAAACTACAATATCGGTAATACTAGCCCCCCTTGCCCGCATCGCAGTAAATGCCTCATGCCCGGGTGTATCTAAAAAGGTAATTTCCCCCTGCGGTAAACTTACGCGATAGGCACCGATGTGTTGAGTGATGCCGCCATGTTCCCTTTCTGCAACGTGAGTTTTGCGGATGGCATCTAAAAGCGAGGTTTTTCCGTGGTCTACGTGGCCCATGAGCGTAACTATCGGAGAACGAGGTCTTAGATCTTCGGGTTTATCCATTACCTTATGTATCTGTAAAACCAGTTCTTCTTTAGATACTGCCTTCTTTATCTTAAAGCCTAATTTGGCACAAACCTTTTCTATTGTCGTGGGGTCAAGAATCTGATTTATGCCCACCATTATCCCCATATCCATCAAAATCTTAATCAAATGAGAGGGTTTTTCTTGTAGTCTTATGGCTAAATCCTTTACGTTGATAGGAATTTCTAGCTCCACTTCTTTTAATGCCACCTCAAAGGGGGGTTTTATCTCAGGGGTTAATTCTTTAACCGGTAGTTTGGCGGCAAGGGGAGTTTCTTCTTTAATAATCACAGGGGGTTGTTCTTCCTTCCTGATTACAGGAATCTCTTCTTTTTTAACTGCAGGGGTTTCTTCTTTTGCTAAGGGGATAACTATCGCTGATTCCGTAATCGTCACTCCTTTAAGCGGTGCTGTTTGCGAAATAATCTTTTTCGCTACAACCTTACGTCTGGGTCTGGTAACTGCCTTTTTGGCTACCGATTTGACCTTAGTAACCTTATGGGTTATTTTCTTAGGCTTTATTTTCTTAGATCTTTGCTCAACCCTTTTTTTCTTTGGTTTTTTCATCGCTAACTCAATTCCGCTATTTTTTTGGCTTCGGCAATTAATTTCTCCGCCCGCTTCTTTCCGATACCTTTTATCTGGGTTAATTTTTCTATGTCTAATTTAACTATATCTTCTATCGTCTGGATTCCCGCGGCCTTAAGATTCGCTACCGTCTTTTTCCCTATGCCGGGTAATTGCTCTAAGGAAATCTCTATTCTTTTTTCTTTCTTTTCCTTTTTCTCTTCTTTAGTGATACCTGCGGTTTCTTTCGTGCGGATATCTAATTCCCAGCCAATTAAACGACTCGCCAGACGAACATTTTGCCCTTGTTTTCCAATTGCCAAAGACAACTGGTCTTCTGCCACAATTACCTCTGCCTTGAGGTTCTCTTTATCCAACTTTATCTCCGAGACCTCTGCTGGAGAAAGGGCCGCGCGGATATATTCTCGGATATCTTCATTAAAGCGAATAATATCAATCTTTTCCCCATGTAATTCATTTACAACATTTCTCACCCGACTACCACGCATACCCACACAGGCACCGACCGAATCCACCTTTTCATTCTTAGAGGCAACACTAATTTTCGTGCGTACACCAGGCTGACGGGCAATAGACTTTATCTCGACAATTCCCTCATAAATTTCGGGAACCTCTAATTCAAAAAGTTTTTTAACAAAGTTGGGATGAACACGCGAAAGGATAACTTGTGGTCCTCTACTTTCCTTTTTTACCTCAACGACATATGCGCGAATGCGCTGACCCTGTTTGAATTCTTCCGTCGGCGATTGTTCACGCCGAAAGATTACCCCCTCTGCCTTACCCAGAAGGTCAACGATGATATTACCCTTTTCAAAACGATAAACTGTACCGCTGACAATCTCTCCTATCTTGCCCTGAAATTCACTAAAGACTACCTCTTTTTCTGCCTCACGGATCCTCTGAATAATTACCTGACGTGCCGTAGATGCGGCGATGCGTCCGAAATCAATAGAACGAATCTCTTGATTATTACACCTTGCCTTAATCTCCCCTGTCTTCGGATCAATTTTTACCGTCAGTTCATCCTCAGGTTTTAAGTCAATGACCTTGCGACAGGCAGTCAGAAGTGCGCTCTCTACTGCCTGAAGCAAAACTTCCTTTCTTATCCCTTTTTCTCTTTCTAACTGCTCAATTATTGCCAATAACTCTTGCCCCATATCTCAAACCTCTAAAAATTAAGTGCCTGTTTGGCCAGGTTCATTTTTATAAAAGATATTTCTAAGATTTGGCCTTCTACGTCAACGTAGACTGCATTCTCTTCTACCTTCTTGATTATCCCTTCTAATTCCATCTTCCCATTAATAGATTCGGTAAGAAAAAATCTTACCTTTCGATTTAGACAACGTAAGAAATCCTTTTTTGTCCTTAACGGCCGGTCTAATCCCGGAGAAGATACCTCTAAGATATATCTTTCTTCTAAAATGCCTTTTTCATCCAGAATAAGACCAATCGCGTTATTCAAACGCACACATTCATCTAAGGTAATACCGCCTTCAGGTTTATCCACCAATATTCTTAAAACCAGGTCCTTTCCTTCATAGCGGTAGATAAGTTCAACTAATTCTATTCCTTGCGTTTCTAGATAACCACCGATAATCTGATTTAACTCATTGATAAGGATTGATCTATCCAAGGAATCTCCTTTTAATTTCCTTTAAGATTGCAAAGGAAGTTCCGCTAATTTTCTTATTGCCACGACGCACCTTTAATTCCAAAACATCCTTTTTCAAAAATTCCTTTCCCACGATTAACTGTAGACTAATGCCGATTAAATCTGCATCCTTAAACTTTACCCCTGCCCGCTCATCGCGGTCATCCAAAAGTGAATCAATATTTTCTTTTTCTAATTTCGCATAAAGTTCTTTTGCCTTTTGCATTATCTTTTTATCAGTAACATCTAAAGG
>JAMWCK010000049.1 GCA_023819625.1 Candidatus Omnitrophota bacterium
GAAAACTGCTGTGCATAGACTTATGGATTTGGATGAATTAGCAGATTATTTGAGACTCCGCAAGCAAACTATTTATAATTGGCTACACCAGGGAAAGATTTCTGGGATAAAAGTGGGAGGGGTCTGGAGATTTGACCGCAGGGAGATAGACCTTTGGTTAAGGGCAAGGAGACGGCGGACAAAAGAGCTAAAACCCGAAGGGGAGTCATAACGCACTGACAGGTTATTGGTCAGTAACGGCACATAGGCAGCAGAAAGGCAGTGTTTGGAGCAGATGAGTATATTGGGTATTTACTTTGGGCCGCAGGGAATTACCCTGGTTGAAACTGAGGGCAAGAGAATTCTCAATAACCTTCAAATTCCCTTAGAGAGTTTAGGTCCGGGCGAATTAGAAGAGAAGGTTCCGGATGAAATCAAGCTCGTTGCCCTTTTTAAGGAGGAGTTGCGCAAAAATAAGATTACCGCGAAAGAGGCGTACGTGGCGCTTTCCGGTAAGGACCTGGTTATCCGCACCTTTGAAATGCCTCTCTTACCCCGCAATGAGTTAAATAACGCCATAAAGTTTGAAGCCAAGAAATATCTACCTTTTAAGACTGAAGAATTATTTTTGGCCCACGAGATAATTTTTGATAAGCTGATAAATAAAAATTTAGTTTTACTTGTTGGTATAAAAAAAGAAATTATGAATAAATATATTTCTATCTTTCGTCAGTTGGATTTAGGTTTTTCCTCTCTAGAGTATTCCGCCTTTAGTATGCTACGGATTTTGAAAATGGCGGGGGCGATAGATAAGGGTGTTGTAGGTTTTCTCAATGTGGATTTAAAAGAAGACGATGAAACAAATTTTATAGTTTTAGAAAAGGGCTTTTCTCTCTTTAGCCGGGATATCATTTTATCCCCGCAGACATCCCCGGAACCCCAGGATCAAAAGACAGAGTTAAACGCGCTTTTAGAAAAATTAAAGACCGAGGTGCGCATCTCTTTAGATTATTATAAGCGTAAATTTCCTACCCGGCATATTGAAAAGGTATTTTTAATCTCTCCTGAAGATTATCAGCAGGATTTAGAGATATTTCTTAAAGAGATGGGTCTAGTCTCTCATTTCATCGCCGTAAACAAATTTATCGCTAAACCTATACGTTTTTCTTCGAGTCTTCTTAAGGCCTATAGCGCGGCGGTAGCAAAATTCGTCCGTATCCCCTTAAGCATAAACTTAGCGGCAATAAAGATAGAGCCGGAAAAAGAAGCGGAAGTTCTCCCTGCTGTTCCTTTGCGCTTTGACTTAACCCGCTTATTAAAAGGTTTGCGGATTTCATCCCGTATAGTTATCTTGGCGGTATGTATTTGTTTTGGGGCTTGGGGATGGGGGATTTATCGCCGGCTTCCTCTTAAAAAAGAAATAGAGAAAATTCGTTCTCTTTGGCCAGCGGCTACTAATATAAGCCCGAATGCAAATTTTGATGAATTGAAGGCAATTGCCGATGGGTATAAAGAAAAAATAGAAACTATAGATGATCTAGTAACGAAACGGCTATTCTTGACTTCTGTCTTGGATATTATTCCCCGGGTTATACCGAGAGGTTTGTGGCTGGAGAGATTATCTTTTAGGAGAGAAAAGGGGAAAGAAATGGAACTTAATCTTGAAGGTATGGCCTACTTAGCCGACAGCAATAAAGAATTTGAAGCGGTAAATAACTTTCTTGTAAAATTAAAACAAGAGCCAATTTTTGTAAAGAATTTTAAGGAGATAAGACTGATGAGTTTAGACAGGACTATGTTTAGAGAAACCATGGTGATGTTTAGAGAAACCATGGTGACGAGATTTAAGATTTCTTGTCAAACCCAGGCTGGAGGAAGAAAAGAGTATGGATTTTAAGTATAAAAACCAGCTGGTTAATATCTTTATCATTATCCTGGGTTTGATTGTTGCCTCTAATATTTATAAAACGCAAGATAAAATTATGCAAACGCTAAAAACCGAGAAAGAGGAGGCGGTAAAGAAAAGCGGGATTTTGGGTGAGATAAAACAACTAGAAAAGAAAATTAACGTCTACAAAAAATATCTGACCAAAAAAGACCCCTTGATATTAACAAATAACATTAATAATTTTGCTCAGGAATCAGGGGTAAAGATTATCTCGGTTAGGCCAGAGGGAGAAATTGAATACCCGGCTTATATTCAGTATTCATTTTCTCTGGTAATTAGTGCCTCAGATTATCATAAAATAGGTAGCTTTATAAGTAAATTAGAAAATTCCGTGGATATCTATATCATAGAGAGTTTGAATATAGAGAGTTCGAATTTCTTGCGTTCTACCGAACAAACAGAAGCAAGACAGATAGAAGCAGGACAGACAGAGGAGATTAATGCGACTTTAGTTTTAAGCACAATCTTTTTTAAAGGTTAACTACTTAAATGGCAAAGATAAGCATTATCTTAATAATATTAGTATTTATTTACCTTTCCACTAATTGTAAGCTATGGGCAGCGGGGGTTCAGGATCTGGATAAGCAATTAGGGCTGCAATCTTCAGAAGAGGAGACGGGAATCAGTTTGAAACCCGAGGCAGGAGAATATACCGCCACAGATTTAAGAGACCCATTTAAGAGTTATCTTGTTTCTGAGGAATCGTCTAAAGTTCCGCAGGAAGAATTAGAGGAGCGGATAGTTGAGCAATCACTTCCTTCACTAATAATAGAGGGAATTATCTGGAGAGGAAGATTTCCTCAGGCAATTATTAATCATAAAGTAGTTAAGGCGGAAGACGAGATAGAAGGGGTAAAGATTTTAGAAATTTCTAAAGATGGCATAGTTGTATTTTACAATAACCGAAGATATAAATTATCCTCACCGGCAACTACCGCCTTAGAGAAGTTAAAACAAAAACCTCAATCCGAAGGAGGTCTGTATGAAACAAAGTATTAAGGTATCAGGATTAGTTTTTCTTCTTTTCTTTTCTCTTTTCCTGCTGCAACCGGTGGCTCAAGGAGAGCAGCCATTTTTAACCGAGCCAGAGATTACCATTTCCATGGATTTTCAGGACGCCAGTCTTAAAGATATCTTAAAAATATTTTCTATGCAGTCAGGCCTGAATTTTATTGCCTCTGAGGCAGTGCAAGATAGGAAAATAACCCTTTATCTGGAGAATGTCCCCTTAGAAAAGGCAATGGATAAGTTGTTTAAGGCCAATAATCTCTCTTATGAATTAGACAAAAAGGCCAATATCTTTATTGTAAAAGACTGGGGTAGGCCACAGATAGAAACAGAAACCCGCGTTTTTTACCTTAAATATGCCAGCGTCTCTACTTCTTCCTTAAAGGAAGAGATGATGAATGAGTTAGCGCCTACTGCCGGAGGCGAAGGGGTAGGTGATGTCACGGAAAGAGGCGGCGGAGGAGGAAGGGGAGGAGGAGAAAGTGGAAAGTGGAAGGCCGAAAATGAGGCAGGGATTACAAACATAATTAAGAAACTTGTTTCTGAGTATGGTTCGGTGATTGAGGATTTTCGCACTAACAGTTTAATTGTTACCGATATTCCCAGCCGAATGCCGGTAATTGCCCAAACCATCGCTAGCCTGGATGTGCCTGTGCCCCAGGTAATGCTAGAAGTAGAGATGCTGGATGTAAGTAAGAATGTAGTAGATAAATTAGGTTTAAACTGGTCTGGTCTTTCGGGAAGGACTTTAAGCGTAGCGAATATCACGCGCCAGACAAAATTTCCTTGGTCAAGCTTCTGGAATCCTGAGCAGGCACATACTACTTCCGCTAGCACATTAAGTATTACTACGCTTTCTTTAATTTTAGATTTCTTAAGCACGCAAACCGATACCAAGTATCTGGCAAGACCAAGGATATTAACCTTAAATAATGAAACCGCCGAGATAAGAATTGCTACCAAGGAAGCAATAGGAATTACTACCACCCAGACAGAGGCAGGCAATATCTCGATAGAGCCGGAAAGGACAAATACAGGAGTTATTTTACGCGTTACTCCCCAAATTAACTTGGAGACCGGTGAAATTACCATGTTTATTTACCCTAAAGTTGCGGAAGCGGTGGCCGGCCAAACATTTACGGTCGGAAATACAAGCTATACCTTTAGGGATCCGGAAGAGCGTTCTACTAAATCCATTGTAAGAATAAAAGATGGAGAAACCGTCATTTTAGGGGGTATGATTCGTAATGAATTTTCTGGTATTACTCAGAAAATCCCTATTTTAGGAGATTTGCCTTTGCTGGGATTTTTATTTAGACATAAAGGAGGAGGTGCTACAGATACCCCTAGGAATAAACAACGTGAACTCCTGGTTTTTATCACTCCCCACATTATCAAAGATGATTTAGAGCTTACCCAGACAAAGAAGATGATTTCTTTACCTGAACGGGAACAGGATCTTCAATCAGGAATTGACCGTCAGGAAATTGTTAGTTCTGTTTTGACTACTTTTGAGAAAAGGAAATAAAAACATACGGATGTTTATAGATTAATGAGGGGGAAGAAATCTGCGGATATCCCCATTATAATAGTTGTATAAATTATGCCCAAAGAGAAAAAATACTTGAGATTAGGGGAACTCTTAATCAAAGAAGGCCTGCTTAACGAGGCACAATTACAAAAGGCGATTTCTCTTCAACAGCAGGAAGGCGGTCGTCTGGGTGAGATACTGGTAAAATTGGGCTTCATCAGAGAAGACCAACTCGTAACGCTACTGGGTAAACAGTTAAATATTCCCTATTTTTCTTTAGGTACAGGCATGCTCAAACCTGCTACTGACCAGGGATTAGAGGAGCTTATTCCTTATGAATTTGCCCTGAAGAATTCTGTTTTGCCCTTATCGCGTACCTTAAGGTCGCTGACTGTTGCCATCAATGACCCTTTGGACCTTATCCTCATTGACAACCTAAAAAAGCTCACTAACTGCGAGATTAATCTGGTGATTGCCAACAAATCCGATATTTCTAAAGCTATTGAGCAATTCTATGGCAAAACAAAAATGTTAGAAGAGGCAGTAGAGGCATCTTATGATATTACCCCTATTACAACAGAGGAGGCAGAGGGGGTCAGTGAAGAATTAAGTTTAGATAAACTCATTGCCCGGGCAGAAGAAGCACCGGTAGTAAAACTTGTGGATTTGATTATCCGTCAGGCAATTGAGGAACGGGCTTCAGACATTCACCTTGAGCCATTTAAGGATAGAATTTGTTTAAGATACCGCATTGACGGAAAACTCTATGAGATACCACCTCCGGCACGCCACCTTCACTTACCTATTGTCTCGCGTCTAAAAATATTAGCCAAATTAGATATTGCGGAGAAGCGTCTTCCGCAGGATGGGGCAATTATGGTCACTATGGAAGGCCGGCCCATAGATATAAGGGTCTCCACTATCCCTACAATCTACGGCGAAAAGGTGGTTTTAAGGATATTAGATAGAAGCCAGGTAGTTTTGGATTTAAACCAGCTGGGTTTTGAGCCAGAACAACTCAAAGAAATCCGTAAGGCAATCAACGCACCTTACGGCTTAGTTCTCCTTACCGGACCTACCGGTAGCGGAAAGACTACTACTCTCTCGGCAATCCTTACAGAAATCAAAAGCCCGACAAAAAATATTATGACTGTGGAAGACCCTGTTGAATACAAGATAGACGGCATAAATCAATTACAAGTAAAGCCAGAGATCGGCTTGACCTTTGCTACGGCATTGCGCAGTTTCTTAAGACAGGATCCGGATGTGATGCTTGTGGGTGAAATCAGAGACCTGGAGACCGCCCAGATCTGTATCCGCTCGGCATTAACCGGACATTTGGTCTTAAGCACCCTGCATACTAATGATGCGTCTTCCGCGCCTACCCGTTTGATAGATATTGGGATTGAGCCATATTTACTTAGTCCTTCTCTATTGTTAGTAGTAGCGCAGCGTTTAATCCGAAAGTTATGCCCTGAGTGTAAAGAGGCATACGAGCCAAGCCCAGAGCAGTTAAAGAGTCTAAAACTAAAAGTGGAGTTAATTTATCGCGCCAAAGGTTGTGTTAAATGTAATCATATAGGGTATAAAGGAAGAACCTGCATTGCGGAGGTAATGACAGTAAACGAAGAAATCCGCAATTTAATCAGCCAGCGCGCCCTGTTTCAGAAAATAAGAGATGCGGCCAGAAGTGCAGGGATGCAGACCCTTTATGAATCCGCACTCAGGAAAGTAGAGCAAGGCATTAGCTCTTTAGAAGAAGCGCTGTCAGTTACTTTAGGGGAAGGCTGATGCCGAAATTTTTTTACGTAACAAGAGATAATAAAGGGAAAAAAATTACGGGATTTGAAGAAGCAGCCAGCCAGGATGAGGTGGTGAGTCGGCTTCAGGCAAGGGGTTTATGGGTAATTAGCGTTTTGCCGCAAACCAAAACCACGCATCCACTTCTTGATAAAATTGAAGGAGAGGCAAGAAAAAAGCCGCTGCGTCAGCATTTTAGAGTAAGGAGTGAAGATTTGGCGCTTTTTTGTCGGCAGTTAGCCACGCTTTTAGGCGCGGGTGTTACTATCCTGAAGAGTTTAGAGATAATTTCCCAACAGGTCTCTAGTCGTCATCTTTATAATACAATCCAGAGCCTAAAAAAAGATATGGAGCAGGGTTTAAGCTTACGTGAGGCGATGGCTAAACACCCGAAGGTATTTTCTGAATTCTGGGTAAATCTGGTAGAGAGTGGCGAGGCAGGAGGAAATTTAGCTATAGTTCTTAGCCGTCTTGCCGGTTATTTAGAAAGAAATGCGGCTTTTAGGAAGAAAATTGTCTCCGCGCTGATTTATCCAATAATCCTGATGTTTGCCGGAATAGGTGCGCTTTTATTTCTTACACTTAAAATTCTCCCTACTTTTGCCGAGTTATTCAAGGGGTTTAATATCACCCTCCCGCTTCTGACACGAATGCTGATGGCTATAAGCGGTTTTATCCGCAGATACATTTTGGTAATGGTTGCACTATTTGCTATAGGGTTGTTTTTGTTTAGGAAATATATCCGCACCCAAGACGGTAGGAAGATGTATGAAAGTTTTAAGTTTAAGTTGCCGGTATTTGGGGAGTTTTTTCGCGCCCTGATTGTGGAGAGGTTTTCTTCCAATATGGCCACGCTTTTAGAAAGTGGGGTGCCGATTTTATATTCTTTAGAAATTACTGAACGCAGTGTAGATAATTTCGTTATGGCCGGGATAATCCAGAAGGTAAAAGAGGAGGTGCGGGTGGGTAAATCTTTAAGCCGACCCTTAGCTGAGAGTGATTTTTTTGAGCCGATGGTGGTGGAGATGGTAACTATCGGGGAAGAAATTGGGGAACTTCCAGAGATGTTTAAGAAGATAAATACATTTTATCAGGAATACGTAGAGACATTTTTGGCGCGTTTTACCTCAATGTTTGAGCCGCTAATGCTTCTTTTTATGGGTCTGGTTATTGGCTTAATGGTTATCGGAATGTTTTTGCCGATTTTTAAGATTACCCAGATGGGTGGAAGATAAAAAAATATCTTGACAAAAATTTTATTAAGACTAAACTTAAAAAGAAAGGAGGTGAAGAATAGAATAAAAATTTAAATTTAAACTATTTAAAATTTAGAATTGCAAAGAAAAAAGAAAGAGGAGGGAAGATGAAAAGAGGATTTACCTTACTAGAACTGCTGGTAGTAATCATTATTATTGGTGTATTAGCTACTTTGGGAATTCAACAGTACGGCAGAATGATAGAAAGAGCCAGAGGCGCAGAGGCGCGCATGATCTTAGGCCAAATTCGTTCTACAGCCGCTGCTTATCGTTTAGAAAGAGGCAGCTGTACGGGTTTTGATAATACTGCTGCAGGAATAGGTACAGGTGCCGACCAAATTCCTAGCGCATGTAGAGCAACTCACTATTTTTCGTATACAGTTTCTTCGACGGCTAATGGTTTTACGGCTACCGCAACACGTTGTACAACTGGCGGAAAAACACCTAACGGTTCTAGTCCTCTTACGCTTACCTTAACTACAGATTTTAATGCCGGCACTGATACCTGGGGTGGAACCGGCGGTTATTAATGAGGGGTTTTACTTTATTAGAACTGGTGGTGGTAATTATTATTATTGGAATTTTAGCCACCTTTGGCATCAGTCAATATATCCCCGCGCGAGAGCGTGCCTTGGGTAAAGAAGCCATTGCTAACCTGAAACTCATTGCTGCGGCAGAGAGAATATATCGGATGGAGACTGGAAGATATTGCACAGACATGAGTACTCC
>JAMWCK010000050.1 GCA_023819625.1 Candidatus Omnitrophota bacterium
TCTCCCTCTGCGCGGTAGGAATATTTTTGCCTACAAAATCTGCCCTTATCGGCAATTCCCGATGTCCGCGGTCAATAAGCACTGCCAGTTGTATAGAGTTTGGCCGGCCAAAATCTATCAATGCATCTAAAGCCGCTCTGACGGTGCGTCCCGTATATAAAACGTCATCTACCAAAATTAGATTTTTATCCTTTATATCAAAGTCAATCTCGGTCTTACGCACAACGGGTTGCGCGGCAATCAGGGTTAAATCATCACGATACAACGTAATATCCAAAATCCCCACCGGCACATCCTGATTTTCAATCTTTTTGATGTTGGCAGCTAAGCGTTGGGCTAAATATACGCCGCGATTTCTTATGCCTACCAGACACAAATCTTGGGTGCCTTTGTTTTTTTCTAAAATCTCATGGGCAATACGCATAAGCGCACGATTGATACTCTCTTTATCTAATATCTTTGCCTTTTCTTTCATCACTACCGCATAACAAAAAACCCAACCGCTTTCTTTTCGGTTGGGCAATGATTATTTTCTTTATCACTCATTTTCTTATCCTTGGTAGCTTCTCGCGAGCCACCTTAAAGGTCTTCTTTAATTTTTATTAATATAACATCCAAATCATCTGCTGTCAAGTAAATTTTTTGCAAGGGATTATGATAAAATGTCAAAAAGCTCATTGAAGATGAGTTTTACCGCATTGAAACACCCACATCATTGGATGACTTCCTGGCAAAGGCCTATGCCTATACGCCTAACTTTAATTTCAAAAGAACGAATTCTATAAAGATAATTTATCGCCCTATCAAATCTTAAAACAACAGGCGCCGCAGATAAACCCCCAAGTGTTATCATTTCCTCCTGTTATCTTGGATGGACTGCTTGAGCAAATTCCTATAAAAACATACATCCATTATTGTAAAACCAGAGTCAAAGAAAACTCAACCAGGGATGATAACTCAAAGTCGGGTTATAAGGGTGAGTTCTCCGCGAGCAGGGTTTTTCTGGAAATAATTGATTATCTGACTGATTTTGCCACGTTTTATTTCTTCAAATTTCTTAGTTAATTCTCTGGCGACCACGATTTCGCAATCACCAAAGACCGCTAATATATCCCCTAAAGTCGCCAGGATCCGGTGGCAGGACTCATAGAATACCAAAGTTGTTTTCAGTGCTCTTAGTTGTTTAAGCTTATTTTGTCGGGCAATCTTAGCCCGCGGCAAAAATCCCAAAAAATAGAATTCATGGCTGGGTTTTCCCGATAAAACCAGGGCATTGATAAAGGCGCTTGGGCCGGGAATAACTGTCGTCTCAATATTATTTTTAATCGCCAGATTAATCAGATTATAGCCTGGGTCTAAGATACCTGGTGTACCGGCATCGCAAACTAAGGCAATATCTTTGCCTTCCTTCAAAAGCCTAATCAGGTATTCGCCTTTAATAAACCGGTTGTGCTGATAGAAGCTGGTGGTAGGGGTCTTTATGCCATAGTGCGCAAGCAGGATTTTAGTGCGCCGCGTATCCTCGCAGGCAATCAAATCCACAGATTGCAAAACTTCAATTGCGCGCAAGGTTATATCTTTTAGGTTACCTATGGGAGTAGCGACGATATATAACATATTTGCTATGTTAGGGGCTGTCCCCTTTGCGCCGTTAACGGATAGCTCTGACGCAGAGACTCCATTTTATTCAACGGTCACCGACTTGGCTAAATTGCGCGGCTGGTCCACGTCGCAACCGCGCTTAACTGCAATATGATAGGCAAGTAATTGTAAGGGTAATGCCACCAGGAGCGGAGAAAAGAATTCATCTATTTTCGGAAGATAAATCACCTCTTTGGTTAATTCCTTGATTTTTGTATCGCCTTCAGTAGCCAGGGCAATAATCCTTCCGCCGCGGCTCTTTATCTCCTGAATATTAGAGAACATCTTGGTATAAACCCTGGATTCGGGATTAATGCAGACCACCGCACGATACTCATCAATTAAGGCAATTGGCCCGTGTTTCATCTCACCCGCAGGATAACCTTCAGCGGGAATATAGGAAATTTCTTTTAACTTTAGCGCTCCTTCTAAGGCCGAAGGATAATTGAGGTTTCTTCCTAAATATAAAAATGAGCCAAAGTAGGCATACCTTCTGGCCAAGGCCGCAATCTCTCCCTGCCTTCTTAAAATCGCCTCCTGTAATTTCGGCACCTTCTTTAGTTCTTGCAAGCCCGCATTGATTTTGGTGGATGAAAGAAGTCCTTTGATACCAGCAAGATACAACCCAAATAAATATAGACAGGCAAGTTGCGCAGTATATGCCTTGGTAGAAGCCACGCCAATTTCCGGACCGGCATGGGTATAAATTACGCCATCGGATTCTCTGGTTAAGGTTGAACCCAAGACATTACAAAAAGAAAGCACAAGTATCTTTTGTTTTTTTGCCTCCCTTACCCCGGCTAAGGTATCTGCGGTTTCACCGGATTGACTAATGGCAATCACTAAGGTATCCTCATCTAAAACCAATTTGCGGTAGCGGAATTCGCTGGAGACATCTATCTGAACCGGCAGTTTACATATAGACTCCAGGATATATTTCCCCACCAATCCTGCATGATAGGCAGTACCACAGGCAACAATAAAAATATGCTTTATGTTTTTTAGTTTCTCCTCAGGAATTTTTTGTTCGGCAAAGATAATCTGGGAGGTATCTTTTTTTATTCTCATCTCCAAGAGATGCTCCATAATAATTGGTTGCTCATTAATTTCTTTAAGCATAAAATGTTTATAGCCCTGCCTTTCTGCCTGTACAATATCCCAACTTATCTTTGTAGATTGCCTTATAACCTCTTTGCCATCAAGGTCGGTAATTTTAATCTTGTCCTTGGTTAAGGTAACTACTTCACTTTCCTCTAAAAAAATCACCTCTTTGGTATAATCTAAAATCGCCGGCGCATCGGAGGCAAGAAAATTTTCATTCTTTCCTAACCCCACAATTAAAGGGCTTCCCTGACGCGCACCCACTAATTTCTCCGGCTCTCTTTTAGAAATTACGCCAATGGCGAAAGAACCAACTAAAAGTTTGAGGCTCTTTCGCACTGCTTCTTCTAAGGGAATATATTTATAAAATTTTTCAATAAGGTGGACAATGACCTCGGTATCTGTCTGACTCTTAAAATCGTGGCCTTCTCTGAGGAGTTGGGATTTTAAGCTCTCGTAATTTTCAATGATACCGTTGTGCACCAGGGCAATCTCTTGACTACAATCAGTGTGGGGATGGGCATTGACCTGATTTGGCACACCGTGGGTTGCCCAACGGTTATGGCCTAAGCCTAAATTACCTCTCAGGGGTCTTTTACGCAAGATCTTTTCTAACTCTCTGATTTTGCCCGCGAGTTTTCTGACGGAAAGAGAATTTTTTTGGGCCAAAAAGGTAACTATACCACAGGAGTCATATCCGCGATACTCCAGGCGCCTCAGGCCATTTAAAAGGATGGGCTGGGCAGGTCTATCTCCAATGTATCCAATTATCCCACACATTATTAATTTTTTATTTTGAAAGCAAAATCCCGCTATTTTTCGCGGGATAAAATTAAATGTCCCCAAGGGGATTTGAACCCCTGTCGAGAGCTTGAAAAGCTCTTGTCCTAGACCGGACTAGACGATGGGGACAGGTTTTTTATTAATTATTAATTTTTGGACTCCTCTGAACTCCTCTTTCCAACCTTTCCGACCCCCGGGGTCGGAAAGGGTTTCAGTCTTCCGCCACCACATGCGCCACAGAAGAAACCCTGTCTTTTGCCTCTAATTTTATTAATCGCACCCCCTGGGCAGAGCGGCCGGTAGTGCGGATATCTTTGACCGGACAACGCAAAAAGATTCCATTTTGCGTCATCACCATCAATTCGTCCTTATCCGAAACTACCTTTAAGCCGACTACCGGACCATTCTTCTTGGTTACCTTGATATTAATGATTCCTTTCCCTCCGCGGTGCTGGAGCCGGTATTGTTTAAGCGGGGTGCGCTTACCAAAGCCTAATTCCGTCACCGTTAAAAGTGTATCCTCTTTCTGCGCAACCTCCATGGCAATTACTGCATCGTTCTTAACCAGAGAAATCCCGCGCACTCCCTTGGCCTGTCGGCCCATATCGCGCACCTGGGATTCGGGAAAACGAATCGCCTTACCGAAACGTGTGGCAAGCAAAAGTTCTTGCTTTCCGTCAGTAAGTTTAACGCCAATCAACTCATCCTCTTTTTCTAAGGTAATCCCGATAATCCCACCTTTGCGCGGGTTGCTATATTCATCCAGGCGCGTCTTTTTCACTAGGCCCGCCTTTGTGGCCATCACCAAAAATTTGTCTGGCGAAAATTCTTTAATCGGGATGGTAGAGCTAATCTTTTCATCTGCAGATAACTCCAAAAGATTAATGATTGCCTTTCCCCGCGCAATCCGGCTACCCTCGGGAATTTCGTATGCTTTTAGCCAATGCACCCGTCCTTTGTCAGTAAAAATCAAAAGATAATCCTTGGTTGAGGCAACAAAAAGGTGTTCAATAAAATCCTCTTCTTTTAATTCTGCGCCGGTAACCCCCTTGCCGCCACGCTTCTGCTTACGATAACTACTCACCGGTAGACGCTTGATGTAGCCGGAGTGGCTAAGCGTAATCACCACATCCTCCTCGGCAATGAGATCTTCTATCTCTATTTCTTCTACCTCTCCTACAATCTCGGTGAGACGCCCATCCGCGTATTTTTTCTTTAATTCTAAAACCTCCTCTTTAATTATTGCCTCTATCTTCTTTTCTGAGGCAAGGATTGACTGATAGAGTTCAATCTTTTTAATTAAATCTAGATACTCGGCATCAATCTTATCGCGCTCTAGGGCAGTCAAGCGTTGCAACTGCATCTCTAAAATTGCCTGTGCCTGCACTTCGGTTAAGGTAAAATTTTTCATTAACGCCTCTTTCGCTACCCCCACGTTTTTGCTTGTCTTAATTATCTTAATCACGCGGTCTAAAAATTTTAAGGCAATCTTTAGGCCCTCTAAGATGTGTGCGCGCGCCTTGGCCTTTTCCAAATCAAAGAGGGTTCTTCGCCTAATAATTTCCTTGCGGTGGAGAATATATTGGGTAATTAATTGTTTAAGATTTAAGATGCGCGGCCGACCATCTACTAAAGCCAGATTAATAATGCCAAAGGTTACTTCTAATTGCGTGTGTTTGAATAACTGGTTTAAAACAATCTGTGGTTCGGTGTCGCGACGTAACTCTATAACAATGCGCAAGCCATCTTTATCCGACTCATCACGAATATCAGCAATACCCTCAATCTTCTTTTCTTCTACCAGTCCGGCAATAGACTCAATCAGCGCCGCCTTATTGGTCTGATAGGGTATCTCAGTAATCACAATTGTGTCTTTAGCCTGTTTCTGGTGCTCTACACAAGCCCGTGCCCTAAGCACAATCTTTCCCTTGCCGGTGGTATAGGCCTCTTTAACCCCTTCGCGTCCGCAGATAAGCCCGCCGGTAGGAAAGTCTGGACCTTTGACATAACGCATCAAATCCTTTACATCACATTCTGGATTATCAATGGCAAAGATAATCGCATCTACAATCTCCCCTAAATTATGCGGCGGCATATTGGTAGCCATACCTACGGCGATACCCGAGGAACCATTAATTAAAAGATTAGGCAGAAGCGCAGGCAACACCGTTGGCTCAAGCAATGAGGCATCAAAGTTAGGCATAAAATTTACAGTTTCTTTTTCAATATCCCTTAACATCTCCTCGGCAATCGGGGTAAGCCGTGCTTCGGTGTAGCGCATCGCTGCCGGGGCATCTCCGTCAAGGGAATTATGGACAAAAATTCCTGCGGCTAATGCAAAATTATGCCAGGGTTCAACAGTTAAATCATACACATCTTCTCGGTAATCGAGAAATTCTATCCGGACAACTTTATGATTGCGCCGTTCTTTTGCCTGCAAAACCCTATCTTCAAAATTAGAAAAATATTTAAGTGCTTTCTCAAAAGAAGGCAGACCTGATTGTCTATGTTGCTCATACGCCTGGGGAGTAATTTCTTCTCCTTTGCCCATTAATGCAGCAACACAACCTAAAATTTTACTCCTTAATACTTTCTTTTTATACTCCGCGTCCTGCCATTTCTTCTTCAATGAATCCGCGGCCTTATGAGCCAACACACGCATGAAATCTGGGTTGGCTTTTAAGCGATTTTGATTCGCTCGTTTGACCCCGTTTATAAATCTTTCACTAAATTCTTTATCCTCCCATCCCCAATGCCGGCCCCATTGAATCCTCTGAATATTATCAGGATTATTTACTTTATTAAAATCTTTATGGTGCCTTATCCTACCTGCACTTTTTTCGTATACTTTATTTTCTAAATTCCATTTGTCCGCTAAATGATGTACAAATTCCCAAGACTCCAGGATTGGTTGATAAATTATCTCGTATCCTTTTAAATTAGCATCTTCCTTGCCATCATAAATGTCGGAATATAATGGCATCAAAGAATCCTGAGGTCTTAAATATTTTGCACTTTTATAAGTTCCGTCTCTTAACAGGAAGAGATGGTCAGGGGTGCATTTAATCTCTTGACCATTATCTAAAATAACCTTAATTAACTCTGCATTTTTGCGTGTCAATCTCGGATTTTTTATCTCGGCAATCGCAACCTTCTGCGTCTGGTGATTAAAGGTAAATGTATAATTTCTCTTGCCTTGTTTCGCCTCTCGGATAAGCTCTTCAAAAGTAAGATTTCTTCCGTCGGTAAGCCTAACTTTGGTATCTTTGGTAAAACAGCCAAAATTTCCCTGGCCATCAACCAAAGGATAGCGTAGGGAAAAATCCTGGGCCATTCTTACCAAGGCATCATAGACCGCCATATCGCCATGGGGATGGTAGCGACCGAGGGTATCGCCGGTGATGCGCGCGCATTTTTTATAGGGCTTATCGTGCTCCAGATTTAACTCCTTCATTGCATAGAGAATTCTTCTCTGCACCGGCTTTAGGCCATCGCGCACATCCGGAAGTGCCCTTCCCACAATTACGCTCATGGCGTAATTAAGGTAAGCATCCTTGACCTCTTCTTCAATATAGCGCGGAACTATTTTTTCCTTACCTGTATACATTTCTCCTCAATTCAATTAATATCTAAAGTTAGGTTTAGCGTTAACCGTCTACCTCTTTTTCTATAACGCTAACAGTATAAGCAGTGAACGCAATATTAGATATCTAAATTTTTTACCTGATGTGCGTATTCCTCAATAAATTCGCGGCGCGGTTCAACTTCGTCGCCCATTAAGACGGTAAATATCCTATCTGCCTCCACCGCATCTTCTAAGGTTACCTTGAGCAAAGTACGTCTTTCTGGATCCAAGGTTGTCTCCCAAAGTTGCTGGGGGTTCATTTCACCTAAACCCTTATACCTCTGGATAGTCATCCCCTTTTGCGCCTCCTTCTTCACATGTATCAGTACGTCCTTAAGGCAATAAAAATCATAATGCCCCTTTTCTTGCTCAATGCGAAAAAGAGCTTTGGGTTTTTTCTCCTCTTTCTTAGGAAGAGGCACTGATTCCGCAGATAAGGCATAAGTAGAAATATCTAAACCCAGCTTCTCTAGCCTCTGAATAATCCTCTCAATCTCTTGTGCTTCAAAAAGTTCTAATACTTCTGCCCTTTCCTCTGTCTTTTCTTTATCAATCAAACGGGAAAGTTCGTGGTCATTGTAGAAAAAATGGAATTTTCCCTCCACTTTTACCCTATAAATAGGCAATTTTTTGGTCTTTTGATGTCTAAAATAGAGATATTCTTCAAAATTTACTCCCTTTTTATTGAAAAGTTGGCTATATTTCTCTAATTCTACCAGAAGCCCCAGAATCTCCTTAAATTGACTATCTGTATAGGTATTTTTGGATTTAAGATTCACCAATTTCAAACCCTCGCGGCCTAACTCGAGAAGTAATTCGTTCATCTCTGCCTCAGTCTGAATGTATTCTTCTCGCTGGCCACGTTTAATCTTAAATAAAGGGGCCTGGGCAATGTAGACATGTCCGTTCTCAATGAGCTTGGGAAAATGACGATAAAGCAAGGTCAAGGCTAAGGTGCGAATATGCGAACCATCCACATCGCTGTCCATAGTAAGGATAATTTTATGGTATCTTAACTTATTAATATCAAACTCCTCACCTACTCCCGTACCCAGGGCGGTAATAATGGTACGAATCTCTTCGTTAGATAAAATTTT
>JAMWCK010000051.1 GCA_023819625.1 Candidatus Omnitrophota bacterium
ATTATTATTTAGTATAAGGTATATTACTAATAACTTATAGACTTACCCCTAACTAATAATACACAATCACGTTAAAGTAGTCAACAAAATAATAGAAAGATGTAAAAGCAAATTAAAAATGTCCGCTTTTTAGCAAAATAGAAATGTCCTATTTTCTCTTAAAGAGCACCTCCAAAAGCCTCTTTCTCTTCAAAGTCTAAAGAACCGGCTAACCTTAAACTTCCTCCAAGGATGATCTTTAGGAGGAATGTATTTGGTTCTTGGTCTATAAGGTTCTTTTGGTTTTGCTGGCTTTATATCTATGAGTTTATACTTTAGGCTAAAGCCATTGTAGTTAATGTACAATTTGCCGTTAAGTCTTTCTTCTACAAAGACATACTTTGTCCTTATGTCTAAAATGGTTTCGAGTCTTATGGGTGGTAGATTAAGCATGCCTTCATCTATATCCGGAAACTTTCCTTTTAATCTCTCAAGTGAAGATTTTGTCTCGGTATTCTTCTTCCAACAAATTTTTGTGGACAAAATTAAGAAATTATATAGAATATGGTTTTAATGAAGACAAAATATTATCTTAATCCCAATGGTGAATTTATAATTGAAAATTATAATTTCACCAAGCCGTTTGCCAGTTTTTTCCCCGGGATAGCCGGTAAATACGGTATCCCGATGTGGGTCTTTTATGTCAATCGTGGACAGGCAATCGCCAGTTTTGGTATCAAAGACAAAGACCACGCCATCTTAGAATTCTTTCCCGCAAACAAATCCTGGCAACTTACTTCCTTACGTGGCTTTCGCAGTTTTATCAAAGTAATCCGTAAGAAAAAAATATTCTTCTGGGAACCATTTCAAAACGGATGGGTAAATTCAGGCTTTAAACTTACCCATAAAATGTCCATCACCTCTTTTGATTTAAAATTGGAAGAAATAAACTTTACTTTAGGCCTTAAGGTAAAGGTAGAATATTTTACTATTCCCCATGGAAGCTATGCTGCCTTAGCTAGAATAGTCTCTATAGAAAATGTCAATAAGTTCCCGCAAAAAATTCAACTCGTTGATGGCCTGCCTCAAATCGTCCCCTATGGCACCAGTAACTTATTTTTGAAAAAATTGGGCCGCACTATAGAGGCCTGGATGAAGGTAGAAAATCTAAAAGAAAAAGTTGCTTTTTATAAACTGGATATTGACCCCACAGATAGACCAGAGGTAGTCTACATAGTAGGAGGGAATTTTTATCTTGCCTTTCATTATGAAAAAGAAAAACCCAAACTTATCCTGCCTATTGTTGATCCCGAATTAATCTTTGGCTACGTAACGGATTTCTCTTATCCGCAAGAATTCTTGAAGACAAAAAAATTCACCTCCCAAGAAAAACAAATTACCCAAGGTAAAACTCCCAGTGGCTTTGCGTTTTTAGATTTAAATCTTAAGCAACGCGAAGAAAAAACCCTCTATTCAGTCATTGGGCATATGCGTGATCTAAAACTACTAAATGATTCGATTAAAAAAATTATTGCCCCCGGGTATCTAAAAGAGAAGAAAGAAGAAAACCAAAAACTCATCCAGGAATTACAACAGGATATTGAAACCAAAAGCAGCAGCTTAGAATTCGACCTCTACGCCAAGCAGACGTATCTGGATAATATTCTACGCGGAGGCTATCCGGTAGTTTTTAAGTCGCAAAATAACCATTCGGTTTTTTATCTCTATTCTCGCAAACACGGTGATTTAGAAAGGGATTATAATAAATTCCAATTACAGCCTACTTATTTCTCTCAAGGCAATGGCAATTATCGAGATGTCAATCAAAACCGAAGATGCGATGTTTGGTTTAATCCCGAGATAAAAGATAAAAACATCATCTTACTTATTAATCTCATCCAGGCAGATGGATTTAATCCCCTGGTCATTAAGGGTAGTAGTTTTCTGCTTAAAAATCCAGATGAGTTTAAAATGCTCCTTAGTGATTTGGTAGAAGAAAAATATATAAATCTTATCATTTCCTTCTTAAATAAACCTTTTACGCCGGGAGAAATTATCCTTTTTCTTGAAGACCACAAGATTAAACCTAAGGTATCTTATGATGACTTCCTAAATATCATCCTTGCTTACTCTCAGGAGATTCAAGAAGCCGAGCATGGAGAAGGATTCTGGATTGACCACTGGCATTATAATCTGGATCTACTGGAGAGTTATCTGGGAATCTATCCGGAAAACCTAAAAGAGCTTCTTTTTGAAAAAAGGGTCTTTACTTTCTATGACAATAGCGAAACCGTAAAACCCCGTGCCCAAAAATATATGCTTAGAGACGGAAAAATTGGCCAATTTCATGCCGTAGCAGTGGATAATGCCAAAAGAGAAATGCTTAAGAAAAGAACCCTTCAGCCGCATTGCGTGCGGATGGAATACGGCAAAGGCGAAATTTATCAAACAACACTCATCAACAAACTCATCTGTATACTGGTAAATAAACTCGCCTGCCTTGATCCTTTTGGCTGTGGCATTGAGATGGAGGCAGATAAACCCAATTGGTTTGATGCCTTAAATGGTCTACCCGGATTATTGGGTTCTTCCCTTTGCGAGACCTTTGAATTAAAAAGATTGATTCTTTTTATAAAGGATGGCATTACAAAAACCAGAATAGAAAAAATTTATCTCAGCGAAGAAATTTATGAATTTTTATGGGGATTAAATTCCCTGCTTATAAAAGATATTTCTGATTATGAATACTGGGATAAGAGCAATTCGCTAAAAGAAGATTATCGGCATAAGACACGGTTTGGCTTTAGTGGTAAAGAGGAAGAAATTTCAATCGTCGATTTAACCGCAATTTTAGATAATGCCTTGAAGAAAGTAAACACGGCAATTAAAAAGGCGCAAATCAACCAGGGGCTCTACGCTAGTTATTTTATCAATGAGGTTGTGGAATATGAAAAATTAAAAGAGCCATTTATCAAACCCAAAAAATTCAAACAGATTAAACTACCCCTCTTCTTAGAAGGACAAATGCATGCCCTACGTTTAAGCGAAAGTCCGGATGAAGCCAAAAAAATCTATAAAGTGACAAAGAAAAGCAAACTTTATGATAAGAAATTAAAAATGTATAAAATAAACGTCTCACTTACAAATTGTCCTTTTGAAATTGGACGGGCGAGGGTATTTCCGCGGGGGTGGCTTGAGCACGAATCTATCTGGTTACATATGGAATATAAGTATCTCCTAGAAGTCCTAAAAAATGGTCTTTATGAAGAATTTTATCAGGATTTTAGAAATGTTCTGATTCCCTTTCAAGACCCCAAAAGATATGGACGCAGTATTTTAGAAAATTCCTCATTTTTAGTCTCAAGTGTATTTACGGATAAGAATCTGCACGGAAATGGTTTTGTGGCGCGACTCTCTGGTTCAACGGCTGAGTTTCTGCAGATCTGGCTTATGATGAATATTGGACCAAGGCCATTTGCGCTGGATAATCAGGGAAAACTCATCTTAAAATTTGCGCCGATCTTAGCGGGTTGGCTCTTTGACCTAAAAGGTAAATACACCTTTAATTTTTTAAGTAAAATCTGCGTAACCTATCACAATCCAAAAAGAAAAAATACCTTTGGTAAAAGCGCAGTAAAGCCAAAAAAAATAGTTCTCTATAAAGAAAAAGACAAACCCATAGAAATTCCATCCGATACCATCCCTTCTCCTTTTGCCCAAGAAGTCCGCGAACGTAAAATTACTAAAATTGATTTATATCTGGCTTAACTTAATTAAAAATTTGCAAATTTTATCAATTGCTATCCTTGAAATTTGCTAAATTTTGTGTTATACTTTAATTGACAATTAGGTTAACCTACTGATAAAGGCAAACTACGAGTAATCGTGGGGCGCAAAGCTTCCGGCCCTAAAAATTTTGGGTAGCGGGGCTGCCAAAGAGGTAAATAACCCTAAAGCTTGCCTTTAGGGTTTTTTATTGAGAAAGCCCAGACAAAAAGAGTTTGCCTGGGCTTTTTTGTCTTAAGAAAAATTAAAAATCTACGCGTTTAATCCCCACCCGCCACGGAAGGAAAAAGGAGGTGTATGATGAGAAAAAAAATATTGATAGGCTTAATTATCTTCTTGACAATTTCCGATCTGGGATTTACAGGCGATAGCTTAACGTTTTCTGTATCCTGTAGTATACCTGCAATTCCCGGAGTAAATGCGCCACCATTTTCTGAAGGAAGAATAGAACAGAAAGAGAATACTTCTGTACAACAAGAAACAAAAATTCAAGAGAAAGACCAAGAAAAAGAACCAAAATCGCCATTAATGATCCAAGAGGAGAATCCCGAAGAAACAAAATTGGTAAGGACAATTTACAGCCGTTAATTATTCCTTAATTCTTTTAAGTGGGATATTATAGATGTAAGTCACGCCTTCAAAAAGCGTGATTTTTTTTGTTATGGCTATCTTGGGCAGATAATAAACTGGCAGGCTGTTTAAATCTAAGCTTATAGTGTGTTCACCAACCGCGACATTAGGAAAGGAATATCTTCCTGTCCCATCACTAATTGCCTTTTTGCCATCTTCAAGAATTATGACTGCACCCAAAACGCCTTTATCATTTTTGCTGTATTCACCGTTTTCATCCACATCTTCAAAGATAAATCCAGAGATTTCAGAGCGCGAGATAATTCCGAAATCAATTCTAGAAGTAGCATGATGGGCAATGGCTACTTCCTGGGTTACAGGAACGGTCAGGACAAAACCCGAAGGTAACGTAGTGGTATCAAGCGTGACATAGGCCTTGCGCGCCCGTACCCCTTTAAATTTATAATAACCGAATATATCCGTAACCTGAAATTTATCCTTCCCCAACCAGACCTTAATTCCCTCTACCGGCGGCTCATCCCTTTGCCTTAGGCCATCGGAATTTAAGTCTTTAAACACATAACCCTCAATATTCCCCACAGATTCCCAACGCGCACCTGTATCCCAGAGATAGCGCATCCCAGCATTAAAATCAATTTCTAGGCGCTTGGAAACATTGGGATTATCCGCCCAGATATTACGAAAACGAGAAGACCCATATATCTGGCTGTCAGGGGTTGGCCGGTAGGATAATTCGGTGTAACCCTCAATATAATCTTCACCGGAAAGAAAACTTAAAGTAGAAAGGGTATCTTCTTCGTTACGATAGGTAAAACGAAAATTCCCGAATAAAGGTGTGTTACCAATCTGACTTGACCAATCCACACCCGTCTCCACGGCATTCGGCAGAGAGTGATTATCCTCATACTTCTCGTGCAACCAGTTTATCTCTTTATTGATATAATAATATAATTCGCCAATTAAACTGAACCTTAAGCCTCCATAAAAGCGGTCATTAACATAATCTGAACTGGGCGAGGTAAAATTCTGGCTCTTCTGGTGATTATAGTCAACATAGGTAGTTATATCCTTAATGAAATGAAATGTCCGGGATATATTTAGACCCTGACTCTGATAACGGTATTGCGAAAGTCTTCCCAACTCATTCTGTAAGGTATAATTCAACCCAAAGGAAGTTTTGGGATCAACCCGATAGGTAACATTCCAGTTAAAATCTTCATTTAGCCGGTTATCATTATCTTCAGCAGGATAAAGTCTGTCCTGGTAGACATCCAAACCAACACCCATACTTATTTTTTCTGTAGGTGTATAATTCAGATTAAAAATTCCGCCCCGTTCACCTTGGCGCCAACCACTCGCCGTCATACTTAAGAAATTTTTGTCAATATTTCTTAACTCTGTGCGGAAATTTAACTTGGGTGGCGTAAAATGGGCAGTAAGAAGATGGGCGAACGTCTCGGAATCAAAAGCAATCTCATAACCTGTGCCCCATTGATCAAAATTCCACGTACCCATTAAATCATAACCATAGTGATTTAGGTAGTTCTCCCTATCTCTTCCATAACCATGCAAAGCACTAAATTTATAATTCTGTTTGGAAGTAGGTGAATAATTTAAGTTAATGCCCTCTAAAAATGAATTCTTGGTTTTGGCCAAACCCGGTGAGAGGTTTCCATATCTACCTCCGCCTTCTCTACCCCAGAAGGTGGTGTAGGTTAATTTATTATCAAATGCAGGAGAATAAAGCATAACCCCCCGTATGGTCGCTCCGGGAAAGACAAGGTTAGAAAAGTTAGGAGAGAAATCAAATCCCCGCAAAGCAAATCCCTTAAATGTACCTAATTGGCCATCGGTCAGACCTAAGGTAAAATAAGTCAGGTCGGTATCCTGTTTATCCACGCGGATACTGGCAGAAGAATCCACATCGCCATAAGGTGTAGGCCCGGTTAAATTAAGTCCATGCGACCAGAAATAAAAACCCCGATTTAATTCATCTATTCTTCTTCCAGTTTCATAAGATGACCAGTCTAAAGTATAACCTAACTTAAAATTACGCGCCCGCTCTTCTTCGCGGCGCATCAATTCCTCATAAGTTGGCCCTTCTGGCTGAGGAAATATACCTAACCACTCTGTTGTCCACCGGCCGTGATCATCCCAGACATGTAGATATGTATAACCGATATCTTTGCCGGTAACCAGCAATTCGTCTGAGCCCTTCTTTTCTACTGTAATTATATTGGGTTGAGTTACCAAAAACCTCTGGATGTTTTTACCTAAGAGAATTATACATTTACCCTGTTCAATATCTATAGGTTGAGGTATTTTGCTTAAAGATTCATCAAGGGTTAGAACTCTCGCCGGTGTAACCGGTTTTTTCTTTTTAATTATTTTGGGTGCAGGGCTAATTAATGTAGGAGTAACCCTCTGTCTTTCCTGCATCATTTCTCTCTGAAGTTCAATTAGATCCAAGGCCTCTTTTATTGCACCTAGAGGAGTGGGTGTAGCAGGCTTGAAATCGGATGGGATTACTCCTGCCTTTTCCTCCCCGGATATCAACAGTTCTTGAATCATCTGAATATATTTTAAGGCAGGTGCATAATTTGGCTGGACAATCAATGCCCTTTTGAAATGCTCTAATGCCTCATCATATCTTCCCTCTTGATAAAACTCTAGCCCTATCTCACACAGATACGCCGGTATCTGAGAGGCGTAAAGAGAGTTAACTAATGAGCTTAACAACAATAATGTAACCGTTATTTTTCGCATTTAGCTATTTTATAATTTTCCTTAATAAGAGAACCCCCGCCTTCCCTCTCAATACTATATCTTATCTCAACTCCCCAACCCTTAAGACCTCTCCATTTTCGCCGATTTCTATTTCGGCTTCTTTGGTAATCACCGGTCCGCGACCCAATCCTAACTCCTCCTGCGCCTTACCTATATCTATGGTGAGGACTAAATCATATTTACCTTTGGGTATAGGTTCTTTCCAGGTAGCAGTAAACTTTGCTGAATCTGCGGGAAAGGTATAGACATCATTAAATTCACCACGGACGTAAATTACACCCTCTTTATCCATAATATGATATGAACCGCCAGCGGTAATATCAACGTTGCCAGTATTCTTAAAATCTAAACTTATCTCTAAGATTTTGTCTTTAGGTTTACTTTTTAACAAAAGATTTTCTAAGGATACGGCTTTTTTTATAGTTCCTTCTACTTCTATATAAAATAAAGTAGCCACTCTTAAAGCCAAACTGATACCGACGCCTAATCCTCCTTCTGTATCTGCGGGTTTTCCCACTGCGGTTTCAAAAAATAATGCTGCATAATAGCCGCCTTGAGCATAAGAAGGAACTTTAACCACGTAACTTACTCTTTGACGTCCAAAGGGAGGAAGTGTAAATTCTGCCGGAGAAAAATTAATCCAGGAGGCGCAGGAAAAAGGAGTTGTGTTAATGGGGACGAATTTTTTAGAACCATCTGCAGTGGGTAAATAATACCAGTCTTCTAAATATAAACGCAGAGATACATATTTATCGGTTGGATTCTCAACAATAATCTCTCCATAATTAGATTTGCCGGCAGGGATAGAAAGTCTTATCTTAGACTTACTTATGGAAGGAAACTCTATTCCCCAAGAAAGATTAATAAGTCCAAAGATAAAAAACAAAAAAAAACCTATTTCTTTTTTAGCCTTTATTTTCTTTAACATGGTTATTTACAAATAAATTTATTATTATATTTATCTCGCTAATAATTGGTTATGACAATCTTTTC
>JAMWCK010000052.1 GCA_023819625.1 Candidatus Omnitrophota bacterium
TTGGCATCAGTCAATATATCCCCGCGCGAGAGCGTGCCTTGGGTAAAGAAGCCATTGCTAACCTGAAACTCATTGCTGCGGCAGAGAGAATATATCGGATGGAGACTGGAAGATATTGCACAGACAGGAGTACTCCTGCCTGCCATACCTTAAACGCGATTAATACCCAGCTTAAGCTTTCGCTTACTACAACAAATTGGACATATGCAATTCGGGTACCTGTATCTGGTGGTTTTACTGCTACTGCAGACAGAAATGGCTCTGGGGGTTATTTAGATTGTGCCTATACGCTTGCCCACAATGACGCAGATGGCGAGCCTGATCCCAATAATCGTTGTCCTTAGAATCTAGAACCCCTAGAACCCTTTCCAACCCCCGGAGTTAAAATTTAGCTTCGGGGGTTGGGGGTTTGTAAAATTCGGCGGTTATGTCAAAGCAAAAAGGCCTTACCTTACTAGAAATTCTGGTTTCTGTGCTTATTCTTGCCTTGGTGATGACGGCTCTGGCGAATATCTTTGTGACCGCAAAAAGATATATTCTGCACAGCCGTTTACGGATGGCAGGTGGAGAATTAGGTCGGTTATTTTTAGACCCTCTACAGCAGGATGTGCGGCAGGACCAATGGGGAAATAATTGTCTAAGCGCAAATGTTAACTGTCCGGGTGCTCAAACTATAGATAATACAACCTATACACCCAATTATACAATTACGAAAAATTCTCCTCTAACTAATCTAAATGAGGTAAGCGTAACCGTTTCCTGGAATGAACCCGCGCCTTAAGCTTGCGGTTACTCTCATTGAATTATTAATTGCCATTGCTTTGATAGCGGTGGTTGCCATTGGTTTATCTAGTATAGATATATTCAGTCATTATCACGTAGTTTCTTCTGACCGCCGGGCGAGACTACAGAATGAAGTTTCTTATATATTAGAGCATATGAGTAAACAGGTTACGCAGGCAATAGGCGATATCAACCAACCCGCAATAAGTTTTACAGGCAATGCGGGAGGCGAGCAGACGATGATGATTTGGATAGACTACAACCAAAATGGCAGACGGGATGCTTATCCTTTAGATCGCCTTATCGCTTATAGATTCACCGGTCTTACGGGAAACCCGCCGTACCAAATTCGATACTGTCCTGAGTGCACCGACCTCATGAAGTGCAAGACCTGTAATCCGAGCTGGCCTACAACAGAAATCCTTGGGCAGCGGATAACCAACTTTCAGTTTTCTTATCCTTCTAGCGACTATAACTATGTAGGGGTTGACATTGTTGCCTGTTGGGATCCCACAAACTTAGCTACTTGTGGTAATCAGGATAACCCGCGTGTTGAGATGCGCACCTGTATTAAGATGCCTGCCGTATCCACTCATTAGCTTTCTTTCTATCTTTTTGTTGCGATAAATTAAAAATTATGATAAATTAAAATGGGGCAGTAGCTCAGCTGGGAGAGCGTCGCGTTCGCATCGCGAAGGTCGGGAGTTCAATCCTCCTCTGCTCCACTTACATATGAGAAGGCTATTGAGATTAAGTGCAAGCTTATTTTTTTTCTTTGTTTTGCTTACAGCTTGTTTTTATTTAGCCGGTATTCCTGCCCAACTTTCCTTAAAAGAAGCCTTATTTTATGAAAAATTAGATCACAAAATAGTTCAGTGTCATCTCTGTCCGCGTAATTGCATAATTCCACCCACGAGGCGTGGTTTTTGTGGTGTGCGCGAAAACCGTGAGGGAATACTTTATAGTTTATCCTATGCCAAGCCTGTGGCGATCCATATTGACCCAATAGAAAAAAAACCCTTGTTTCACTTTTTACCTGGGACAACTGCCTTTTCTATTGCTACTGCGGGTTGTAACCTAAGATGTAAATTCTGCCAGAACTGGGAGATTTCCCAGGCAAAACCCGAGGATGTAGAATATCTCTATCTTGAGCCTGAGGATTTAGTAAAAAAAGTAAAACTCTCGGGTTCTCCTACCATTGCCTATACCTATACAGAACCCACGATATTTTATGAATATATGCTTGAAACGGCAAAATTGGCAAAGGAGGTAGGGATAAGAAATATTATGCACTCTGCCGGATATATTAATGAGGCACCTTTAAGGCAGTTGGCTAAATATCTGGACGCCGCCAATATTGACCTAAAGGGTTTTAGCGATGAGTATTATGCGAAGATGTCAGAAGGCACATTAGAACCCGTGCTTAAGACCTTAAAAGTCTTAAAAGAAGAAGGGGTGCATTTAGAGATTACCAATCTTGTCTTATCCGGTTTTAATGATGATGAGGACACTTTAGTTAAGATGTGTTTGTGGATAAAAGAAAATTTAGGTCCAGATACACCGCTTCATTTCTCGCGCGCCTTTCCGATGTATAAAATGTTGCATCTTAACCCTACGCCGGTTGAGACCTTAGAGAGAGCAAGAAAGATTGCCCTGGATTGTGGCTTAAAATATGTCTATATTGGAAATGTTGCAGGCCATCCGGCAGAAAATACCTATTGTCCGAAATGTGGTAAAATTTTAATTGAACGCAAGGGTTACTTTATTTTGCAAAATAATATTGAAGATGGAAAGTGCAAGTTCTGTGGAGAAAAAATTGAAGGTGTCTGGAAGTAAAAATAAAATGCAAAAATTTTTAAAAATATCCTTATTTCTTTTAGTTTTTATAAGTTATAAGTTATATGCCGAGGACATCAAACAGCCCAGTGTGGCTGGAAGTTTCTATCCCGATAATCCCCGCGAATTATCAGAAATGATAGATAAGTTTCTGGAGATAGTAAAACCTGAGGCAATAGAAGCTGATATATTCGCTTTAATCTCCCCCCATGCGGGTTATGGTTATTCTGGTCAGACCGCTAGTTTTGGCTACAAACTTATTAAGGATAAATCCTATAAGACGGTAATTGTGATTGGACCAAGTCATTATTATGGATTTAGCGGGGTTTCAGTATATCCTGAAGGTAGCTTTCGCACACCCTTGGGAGATTTAGAGGTAGATAAAGAATTCGCGCAAAAATTACTCTCTCAAGATCCTGAGATAATTTTTGAACCACAGGCATTTCAAAAAGAGCATAGCGTAGAGGTTCAATTACCATTTTTACAAAAGACCTTAAAAGATTTTAAGATCGTTCCTATAGTAATGGGGGATTGCTCGCTTTGGGTCTGTCAAAAATTAGCTGAGTTGCTTAAGGAGGCAATCGGTAGCTGTAAGGATATTTTAGTGGTGGCTTCTACTGATATGTATCATGGTTATGATTATCAGGAAGCGGAAATTATTGATAATCTGACTTTAACTTATCTTAAGAATATGGATGCGGAAGGGCTTTATTATGGTTTGCGTGAGGGGAGGCTGCAATTGTGCGGCGGCTGGCCGACAGTAACAACTTTGCTTCTGGCGAAGAAATTAGGATATGATAAATTAACCGTCTTAAATTATACAAATTCTGCAGAACTGACAAATAAGAAAATTAAGGGTATCTGGACCGTGGGTTATAGCAGTTGCACCATACTTAAAAAAGGAGAGCAGGCCATGTTAGACAAAGGGCAGAGAAAAAGATTATTAGAGATTGCGCGCAATTCTATTGAGACATATCTAAAAACGGGCAAGAAACTAAAAATTAACCAGGAAGAAGATCCCGCATTGCTTAAAGAGATGGGGGTTTTTGTTACTCTCCACGAACAGGGAGAACTTCGCGGTTGTATCGGAAATCTGATCGGAAATCAACCTTTATATCTGACGGTAAGGGATATGGCTATAGAGGCAGCAGTAGGCGATCCGCGCTTTTTACCGGTGAAATTAGATGAGCTTAAGGATATTGAGATTGAAATTTCTGTTCTTTCGCCACTGGAGAAAATTGATGACCCGGCAAAAATCAAAATGGGTAGGCACGGAGTTTTAATCCGTCGAGGCTTTAATAGTGGCGTTTATCTTCCTCAGGTTGCCGTTGAAACGGGTTGGTCAAAAGAAGAATTCCTCTCTAGTCTTTGTGCCCACAAGGCCGGCCTCCCGCCGGATGCCTGGAAGGATAAATCTACAGAAATCTATATCTTTACTGCTGAGGTGTTTTCTGAAGATAATTATTAATAAATTTAAGAGTGAGTAAGGGGAAGTAAAGCAAGAGCCGGGACTTGTAGGTAAGACAGAATATTTATTAATTCAATCATTAATTAGGAAACGGGATAAATGAAAGTTTCTAATTCCCCTACTATCCCTTAAACTAATATGATGAGGACTGCCCTTGGTCTTTTTATCCTGGGTCTTTCTTTTGGAAGTGGGCCGTGTCTTGTCAGTTGTGGTCCAGTGCTCATAACTTATCTTGCCGGCACAAAACGTAATATCTTAAAAGGCCTTAGTGCTTATGTTTTATTTTCTTCTGTGCGGATGCTTACCTATATCATTTTGGGACTGGGGATTTTTTTCTTAGGTAGGATAGTTCTGGGTAGATTCTTGAGTGCGATTTCAAAATACATTTTTATCTTTGGTGGGGGATTTATTGTTTTATTGGGTCTGTTTATGGCTTCAGGCAGGCAAGGGAAGTATGATCGGAAGAATATTGTGATTATGGGTTTGGTAATTGGTTTTCTTCCCTGCGTGCCACTTATTGCCATTTTTACTTATATCGCGCTGGTTTCTAAAAGCTGGCTGCAGAGTTTATTTTATCTCTTTTCTTTTGGCATCGGCACATCTATTTCACCTTTGATATTTTTGGTTATTCTGACTGGGTTGATACCCCGTCTGTTTGAGAAAAAAACTTCTTATGTCAGAATCTTTAACCTTGTGTGCGGTCTAATTATTGTATTCTTAGGGTTCGGTTTAATCCGGAGGGCCTTTTAGATGTATAGATTTTTCTGTCGTTCTTTAAATATATTCGGGGATAAATTTATTCTTGACGATAAACAAAAACTGCATCATCTAAAGGATGTTTTACGGCTTAGACCAAAGGATAGGGTGGTTATTTTTGATGAAAGAGGTAGTGAATACAATTGTATTATCGAGAAGATTTCAGATAAAGTAGAGCTACATATTCTAAGCAAGCAGGTATTTGCGAAAAAACAGGGTTTTGAAATTACCCTTGCCTGCGCCATCCCTAAGAAGCCAAAGTTTGATGAGATTGTGGATAAACTTACGCAACTGGGAGTAGATAAAATTATTCCTCTACTTACTAAACGGGTAATTGTTAAGTGGGATAAACAAAAGCAAATTTCAAAACTTAAGCGTTGGCAAAAGCTTGCGCTCAGCGCCGCAGAACAAGCACAAAGAAGCTATCTTCCGATATTGGAATCACCGAAAGATATAAAAGAGGTCTTGGCAGAATCTCAAGGTTTTGATTTAAAGTTAATCCCCACCCTTACCGGCAGCCGTAAGACAATAAAGGAAATTTTAAGCCACACCAAACCCAAAAATATACTTATCTTAATTGGTCCTGAAGGAGATTTTACAGCTGAAGAAGTGAGATTAGCGATAAAGGCAGATTGCATCCCCATAACTCTCGGTGAGACGGTCTTACGCGTTGATACCGCGGCAGTTGCGGTGGTCAGTTTTATAAAATTGTATGCCCACAATTAAATTCTATACCTTAGGTTGTAAGACAAATCAGTACGATACGCAGAGCATCCGGGAGCGTTTTTTGCAGGCAGGTTTTAAGGAGATATTTAATGGCAAAAATCTGGATTATTATCTTGTCAATACCTGCACAGTAACTCATAAGGCAGACCGCGATTGCCGGCGCTATATCCTGAGAGCACATCAGGAAAGCCCCAAGGCAAAAATTATCGTTACCGGCTGCCTGACAGAAAAAAATCAAGATCTTTTATCTGGCCTTAAAATCAATTATATTATCAGTAAAAGATTTTTTCCTGAGGGTATCAGTAACTTTTCTGGTCATACCCGGGCATTCTTAAAAATTCAGGATGGCTGTGATAATTTCTGTTCCTATTGCATTGTGCCTTTTGTTCGGGGTAGATCAAGAAGCAGACTTTTAAGTGAGATTGTTTGTGAGGCAAAGAGATTAGTGGAAAACGGCTTTAAGGAAATTGTGCTTACGGGAATTTGTCTGGGTGCATACGGCAGGGATTTAAGACCACAGATTAGTTTAATCAATGTGATTAAAGAATTAGAAAAGATAAACGGACTCTTGCGGATTAGGTTAAGTTCTATTGAGGCAGGCGATGTTACCGATGAATTGATAGAGAAGATGAGTAGCTCCCCAAAACTCTGCCGGCATCTACACATTCCTATTCAAAGCGGAGACGATGAAATTTTAAGAAAAATGAACCGAAGATACACTCAAGGTGATTATTTACAACTTATCAAAAGGCTAAAAAAGAAAATTCCGCAGATTGCGATTACCACTGATGTCCTGGTGGGGTTTCCAGGCGAAAAGGAAGAAAATTTTCAAAATACGGTTAAGTTAATTAAAAAGATTCTACCTCTAAAAACGCATATTTTTCCTTATTCTCCCAGAGAAGGTACGGCGGCAATGGGTTTTTTAGGAAAAATAGAGCCTAAAATAATAAAAAAAAGATTTGAATCTCTCTCTCGGATCGCCAAAAGATGCTCCCTTGAATACCAAAGACGGTTTTTAGAAAAAAAGATGCCTGTCTTGATTGAAGAAAGAAGTAAGGATAATCCTTCTTTCTGGTTAGGTCATACTGATAATTATCTTAAGGTAGCAGTAAAGAAAGATATGGATTTAAAAAATCAATTGGTTAGCTTACGTTTGAAGAAGATAGATAAAGATTGCATCATCGCAGAACTAGGTATCTCTAAACCTAAATAAGGGGACGTTTCCCAATTCTATTTTATTCTACTGCCAATTCAGCCTTTATCTCTTCTTCAATAATTAAGTTGGGATTTTTCTTTATATTTTGAAGTCTTTCTATTCTTTTTTTAAGATGTTTGATTTGCTCCTCAAGCATATTTATCTCTTCATCAATATGTTCAAGTCTTTTTTTTGGATCAATTTCTTTTTCTATCAAAGGTCTTAAGCATGATTTTGCTGTCTCAAGGGAAATTTTCCCTTCTTTATAGTCTCTACGGATCTTTTCTCTCTCTTGCTGTCTCCTTCTTGTTTCTAAATATTGATTATACGCCTGGGGATCTCTTTCTCTTAATTCCTCCAGGAATTTTTTCTCTTCTTCCTGTCTTCTCTTCTCTATTTCTTGAAGGAATTTATCTTTAGGAATTTCTTGAGAAAGGCAAATTGTAGGAAGAAAGAGTAAAGATAAAGCAAAAATATATCTTTTCATAGTTTAAACACCTTCCTTTCTAGTTTTTAGACTTTCAATCTCTTTTCTTAGTTCCTCAATCTCTTCTTGTTGTTGTTGGATGCTCTTTACCAAAGGAGCAATTAAATCATCGTAGGCTAAAGTCTTCATTCCATAGGCATCTATACCTACTACATTGGTCTTTCTATTTCCTAAGGCCTTCTCTACATCCTGGGCAGTAAATCCGTAGCTTAAACCATCGTCATCCTGATTTTTCTTTTTAAAGGAGATAGGATGTAATTTTCTAATAAAATCTAATCCTAAATCACAATCCTTAATTTCTTTTTTAGTACGCTCATCTGAAACCGTCGACCACTTTCCTGAACTTTCAACTATTTTTACATCCTTATCTCCAAGACGAATTTTATTAGAAGCCTCAACCTTTGCGTTATAACCAATTGCTGTGGCATTATAAAGATCTCCACGAGTAACATCTGCTCCATAGCCCAAAGCGGTGTTGGAATTGCCAGTGGTGTTGAGATAGAGGGCATGGTAGCCCAAAGCGGTGTTGAAATAGCCAGTGGTGTTGTAATAGAGGGCTCTGACGCCCAAAGCGGTGTTGTAATAGCCAGTGGTGTTGTAATAGAGGGCATAGGTGCCCAAAGCGGTGTTGGAATAGCCAGTGGTGTTGGAAAAGAGGACTTGGTAGCCCAAAGCGGTGTTCTGAGAGCCAGTGACGTTGTAAATGAGGGCATCGGTGCCCAAAGCGGTGTTCTGAGAGCCAGTGGTGTTGTAAAGGAGGGCATTGGAGCCCAAAGCGGTGT
>JAMWCK010000053.1 GCA_023819625.1 Candidatus Omnitrophota bacterium
CCAATATCAGATTGATTACTACCATCTTTAGTATACCAGTATCCTTTCTTGCCGGTGTTAGCGTCTTCATAATAACAATAACCTTTTAAGCCATAGGTTGCGCTTACCGTAATTTTTATCTCTTTATAATGGCCGGCAGGTACCTCTACATCAGAGACCGGAACAAATTGATTATTCATTAACTCTATAGTTAACCCCGAAGGATTTTCATATAGCGTAAATTCTGAATCATCGTCTTTTACCAGAGCTACTTTATATATTGTTATATAAAATGTCTGCGGGTCTGCTAAGGCAAGGTGGTATGGTTCGCCAGGATTAGAACCACAGGAAGAACTGCAGACACCATTAGAAGGAATACAGTCTCTTTGACATTCCGGATTACCCGCAGATACATAAGTGGAATATAAAAGTATGGATTTTATCTAGAGTTTGATATAAAGGCTGGACTGTCTCTAAATAAATGCGGGGTTTCTGGTCGGTCTCAAGGTAGATGCCATAACTGATACGCTTAAGCCAATCAGGAATATCAAAAGAAATTTCTTCAACATTTTTAGTAGTGGTGGTTGAGGGATTGAGTAATTGCTCAAGAGATTTTGTTTTGCTTCAACTGTGTTTTTTTCTTGCGCTTGAAGCAAAGAAAAAATTGTGATGAAAAAAATAGTTATAAGAAAAATTATAAATTTCTTCATCTTGCCTTTTCTTCTAACTAATTTATATTCTAAATTATTTTTTTCTCCTGTCAAGATTTTTTTCTAAAGTTATGGAAATCTCTACTGATTAATTTTATTCCGGTTGTTTCTTTCGCCAATAATTAACACAGCGCCGGTAGGCGAAAAAGGCGGGTTTTTTGGAGAAATCCCAGCGCACCAGACCAAAATAATCTATTCCATTATCCCAGTGCTGGTTGCAATCACGAAAGAATGCCCAGAATATCTTCTCTACATTTTTATCTTTAAGTAATATCCGATAAACCTCTTTAAGCCATTCTGCCTGCTGTTTTTCTGCAGGATTTACGCCCATCCACCAGGGATTGACCTTTAATCCTTTCTTTACTCCCGGACAGCCAATCTCTGTAATCCAGATTTTTTTATTTCCGTCGCCATTTCTGGACATCACCTTATAACTCAAGCCACAAAAGGCAGAGATTCTTTTTAGTGAAGTGGGATTTAAAGGAGAATCAAAAATATGGATGCTTAAGATATCAAAATAATCTTTGGCGCCGGCATCATAAAGTTTATTTATACTGCTTAACTCTCCGGCTAATCCTCCATTTAAGATTTTGCATTCAGGGTCAATCTTTTTCAAAGCCAGGTATGTATCTTTAAGTAATCCACAATAGGTTTTTAGATTATCCTGTGGTATCCAGTAAACAGAAGAATCTGGTTCATTCCAGACCTCCCAGTATTTTATGCGGTCCTTGTAACGTCCTACCACCTTAGACGCATAATTAACAAAAAGTTTATTTTCTTTAGGTGGACAATTCCATCTGCCACAGGACGAAGCCCAGTCTGCGCTGTAATCTAAAATGCCTAGGATATTAATCTTGGCTTTAGTTAATAAATCCACAATTGTATCATATTTGGCGAATTCAAACTTTCCCGGCTTAGGTTCGATATCACTCCATAAAAAGTCAATACGCACCCAGTTAATCCCTGCTTCCTGCATCAAGGCCAAGGCCTTCTTTAATTCTTCTTTGCCAGGATATTTATAATTATTCCAGCAATGGTTCCAGTGTAAAAATTCCAATACCCCAAAAGGACTATCCATATTTATATTTTTATCTTGTGCTTGAAGTAAAGAATAAAATAACAAAAAGAAGATAATTAAACTACAGACCCTTTTTCTCTTCAATGTTGATGTAGTCGCTAAAATTAATCTTTTCTCCTAATTCCTCTTTTATTATCCGGATACGGTCAGGCACATAGGGGTGAGTCTTAAAGTAAGACTTTGCACGCAATGGCTTTCGGCGGTTAATCTCCTGTAACCGCTGTAAAAAATCAATCATTGCCTGGGGTCTAAAGCCAGCTAATTTTGCATAACGCACACCCAATTGGTCTGCTAGAAGTTCATCATCCCTTCCATAACCTAAGAGTATCTGCGTAAACGCAAGGTCTGCGGCTGTACCCACATCTTGGCCTTGTGGCACTGCCAAGGTTAACATTCTTAAAAGGGAATATGCCTGAAGTGCCTGCAATTTCTTGATACTGTGTCGGGCAACCACATGAGCTACTTCGTGTCCTAAAATTGCGGCTAGTTCATCATCAGAGGAGACCTTCTCTATTGTCCCGCGGTTTACATAAATAAAGCCACCGGGAAGGGCAAAGGCATTTACCTCATCGTCATCAAGGACCTTAAAGGTGTAGTCTATTTCTTTGCGGTCGCAGACCGCCACAATCTTTTTGCCGATATCTTCTACACGCTTCTGAACTAAAGGGTCATCCACAAGTTTATATTCCTTTTCTACTTCCTTTGCAATGGCCTGACCAATTTGAATTTCTTTATCCGTAGAATAATAGTAAAATTCCTCCTGCTGGGTAACGATATTGTATTCAGTATAACATCCGGCTAAAAAACTACACAATAATATAGAGAGTAATATCTTTATATTCAGTTTCTTAAGCATAAGATAGAGTCTCCTTAAGGGCAAACCTACTACATTATAGAAACAACCCTCTATCCTACGTATAAATAAAGCACCCTTTCCTTGAATATCAAAACTACCCGCCTTATCCAGGGGTGAGATCTTTCTAAAATAGGCGTGGATTTCTTGCGGATTTAATTTATCCATATAGACCTTAGTCTTCTCATAAGAAACCAGTGTTTTATTTTTATCCTTGTCAATCACTGCCAAACCCGTATACACCCATTGTGGCCGACGGCTTAATGTCTTAAGGGTTAATTCGGCTACTTTTAGATTTTTGGGTTTACCGAAAATTTTTTTACCCACTACTAAGATAGTATCGGCAGCAATAATGATGCCACCTTTAACCTTTTTGGCAACCTCTGTTGCCTTCAAAAGGGCGTTTCTTTTAACGAGGCGGGCATAATTTGCATCTGAACAAAATCTTTTCTCTTTAACACCGCTAGGTAAGACCTTAAATTTTAAGCCTAGGAGCTTAAGAAGTTTTTTTCTTGCCTTTGAGTTTGAGGCCAAATATATCCTTCTCATTATTCATTTATTCATTAGGTCATTAGGGAGACCCTTTCTGCTAATCGGTAGGGTATCCCCAGGTTTTAAGGCACTGCTTTCGCCCGCAAGGTAACCTGTAGAAAATGCTGCCTGTAAATTAAATCCGCCGGTATCCGCATCTATATCAATCATCTCTCCGGCGAAATATAACCCCTTAATCAGACGCGACTCCATAGTGCGTGGATCTATCTGTTTTAAGCAAACCCCACCACGCGTAACCATTGCCTCCTCTATAGGTCTTGCGCCAGTGATATCTAGACGCCAGGATTTCATCAAAGAAATTAAACTCTCGCGCTCCTTTCGGGTAATCTGATTTGCTTTACGCAAAGGATTGATGTCACTAATCTCAAGAAAGAGCTTAATTAATCTCTTCGGCAATAAATTTTTTAAGATAACCTTTAGCGATTTTTTGGGCTGAAGACTAAATTCCCGTAATAAACGGACATCTAACTCTTCTTTAGAGAGAGCGGGTTTCAAGTCTATTTCTACATAAACCGGTTTTTTCTCTTCTAACCAATCTACAACCTTTGCGCTTAAAGATAAGACCAAAGGTCCAGAAATACCATCTTGGGTAAATAGCAATTCACCGATTCCCGAAATTATCTTCGTTTCGCTATTACTAAATTTTAGACGAATATTCTTTAAGGTTAATCCTTCCAGAGGGTATCTTTGCCGGGTCTTAAGCGGAACGAGTCCGGGTCTTAAGGGAATAATTTTATGCCCTAATCTTCTTGCCAGATTTATGCCGTAACCGCTTGAACCAGTAAAGCTATAACTTATTCCGCCCGTAGCCAGAATCAATGCATCTGCCGGTAGGAATTGTCCGTCTTTAAGTAAGACCCCTTTGACTGAATTTTCTTTAATTATCGGCCTGAACAACCCGCATCTATATATTATCTTTACCTTATTTTTGGATAATTCTTTTTTTAAAACCTCCACCACGCTCTCTGCACAGTCAGTTGCGGGAAAAACGCGGTTTTGTCTTTCTATCTTTAACCTTAGGCCACGCCTTTGAAAAAAATCTATTATGTCTTGATTAAAAAATTTCTTAAAGGCACTACGTAAAAAATCTCCTTGGTGGGAAAATCTTCTTAAAAAGGAATCTAAATCACAGAAATTGGTAAGGTTGCATCTACCTTTACCGCTTAGAAGAAGTTTTCTGCCTAAGGCAGGATTTTTCTCAAGTAGGATTACCTCACAACCCAGTTGCGCGGCACGAATTGCAGCCATCATTCCTGCCGGGCCGCCGCCAATTACAATTATTTTCTTACGCACTTAATTGATACCCAAGTCATTTAAGGTAAATATCGCATCCAATCTACAACCAACCCTTTTTAATGCCTCTTGCGCGCCTTCACCCCTATCTACCATAACGATTGCCCTTTTAACCTTAACGCCTAATTCCTCCAGCGCGGCCTTTGCCTCCAATAGGGACTTGCCAGTAGTCGCCACATCATCCACAAGTATTACCTTGCTTCCTTTCTTTAATGCCGGGCCCTCAATCTTACGTCGCATCCCGTGTTTTTTCGCAAGTTTACGCACAATAAAAGTTTTTAAGGGGATTTTTTTTATGTGGCTTAAGGCGGCAACCGCACCAACAATCGGATCAGCACCTAAGGTTGGACCACCTAAGGCACTGATTTTTTTATCTTTAATTAACTTAAGAATAATACTTGCTACTAAATATGCACCCTCGGCATCTAAGGTAATTACCCGGCCATCAAGGTAATAATTGCTCGTCTTTCCTGAAGACAAAATGAACTTACCCTTTTTTAATGCCTCTTTCTTTAAGAGGCACAACAATCTTTTCTTTAGGCCTACTAAAGACATAATTTTATTTTACCGAGAAGTTCATTTTCTGTCAATTACTTTGACAAATCCTGATTTAATTGTTATGATAGATATTATGTTAGACAGATGGTTTAATGGGCTTTTAGAACTCATCTGGCCTAAAGTTTGTATAGTTTGTAGAAAAAATCTAAAAAATATCGCCTCAATAGATAATATAATCTGTAAGGAATGCTGGGGAAAAATTAAACGGAATCTGCCCCCTTTTTGTTACTCTTGCGGTAGGCATTTGGAAAGTAAGGATCTTAGCCAACATCACTGTGTGGATTGCAGAAAACGGAAATTCCATTTTGACCGTGCCTTTAGCCCCTGCGTATACGAAGGCGTTTTGAAGAAATTAATCCATGCCTTTAAATATGAGGGTAAGGATTATTTGGGTAAGATTTTAAGCACCTTGATGATTGATTTTATCAGAGAATACAATCTACCCATAGAGGAGATGGATTATCTTATTCCCCTGCCTCTTCATAAGACGCGTCTGCGTGAAAGGGAATTTAATCAGGCAGAGATTTTAAGCCGATACCTTGCCAAGGAGTTCAATAAACCTATATTAAATAATGTGCTCCTGCGTCATCGCCTGAGCCCGAGTCAAACCGAATTAGATATAAATAAGCGCTGGCTTAATGTGCAGGGAAGTTTCTCTATTGATAAGACAAATTATAATTATTATATAGAGAATAAAAATATACTTCTTATTGATGATGTTCTGACTACGGGGGCTACCTCCTCTGCGGCTGCGGCAACACTTAAGGCTGCAGGGGCGAAGATCGTCTTTGTATTAACTTTGGCCAACTAAAAATAAGACACTTTTTATTATGAAGATATTAAGAAATTACCTATTAAAAGAATTCATCGGGTCTTTATTTCTTGCCTTGGGAGTCTTGACCTTTGTAATGCTCTTGGGTAATCTTATAAAAATTGCTGAGCTTGTCATCAACAAGGGCGTAGATATATTCTGTGTCTTAAAACTTTTTCTTTTGATGATTCCATACCTTTTAACCTATACCCTACCAATCGCCGCTTTAACTGCCACCCTTTTATCTTTGGGTCGACTTTCCAGCGACAATGAAATTGTGGCGATAAAAGCAAGTGGAATAAATTTATTCAGTTTGATTATGCCGCTAGTAATTGTGGGGGTTATTTTAAGCCTTATCTTGGTAATCTTTAATACCCAGGTCATCCCTTATGCGCATTATGCCTGGCGTAAAACCATTACCGAAGTGGGTATAAAGACCCCTACCGCCGCCTTAGAACCGGGGGTATTCATCAACTCCTTTGAAAGATACATTTTATTTATCTACCGCATTGAGGATAATAAACTCTATAATGTGCGCATTTATGAGCCTCAGGGTGAAGATAAGCCTACACGCACTATTCTGGCTAAATCTGGCGAATTTATCTCAATTCCTGAAAAAAAAATCGTTAAACTTAAACTTAATGACGGGACCTTAGATGAGCCTGATCCACAAAATCCCAACCATTTTTATAAGCTTAATTTTAAGACCTATTTTATCACCTTAAACCTCGCCCAAACCACAAAAGGTCAACTGGAAAAAAAACCAAAGGATATGACCATTGAGGAATTAAAAAAGGAAATTATCCGACTAAGAAATCAAGGCATTGATCCTGCCCCTTTGATTACGCAAATCCAGGAAAAAATTGCGCTGGCCTTTTCCTGTCTTGTCTTTATTCTCCTGGGTTCTCCCTTAGCCATCGTCACTCACCGACGGGAGAAGTCTATTAATTTTGCCATCGCCTTTCTTGTTGTCGGTCTGTATTATCTAATCCTTATTGGTTCTGAGGCATTAAGTATGCAAAACTACGTTAATCCCCATCTCGCAATGTGGCTGGCTAATATTATCTTAGGTGGAATAGGTACAGCTTTAACCTACAGGTTATGCCGAATGTAGACAACTAAGGCGTGTCTTTTCGGCATATTATACTTTGACATGCGCATATTAGACAGATATATCCTAAAATCGGTAGTAGGTCTATTCTTTGGTTGCCTTGTTATCTTTATCTTTCTTTACATTATTATTGATCTATTCTCGCACTTAGAGGAAATACTCAAACAACAAATTAATCTTGAGATTCTTTTACAATATTATCTTGCGTATCTACCGATTGTCTTCGTTCAAGTTTCTCCCATCACCTGCCTTTTAAGCACACTTTATACCTTTTCAAAACTCAACCGGAATAATGAAATTATTGCGCTGCGCACCTCGGGCCTAAGTATATTCCAGATTACCCACACCATCATCATCTTTGGGATTCTGGTGAGTATTTTTGTCTTCTGGATCAATGACCGTTTCCTCCCGCATTCATTTGCCATCACCGAAAAAATCAAAACACAGATGGAAAGCAGCACAAAAAAACCTCAAAAAAAAGAGGAAACCTTTACTAACCTGACCATCTACGGTTTAAAGAACCGACTTTTTTTCATCAATAAATTTTATCCTGCCACCAATACCATGGAAGGTATCGTGATCTTAGAGCATGACGAGAGACAGAATCTCACAAAAAAAATTGTCGCTAATAAAGGAGTTTATCGGGATGGTTTATGGAGATTCCAGCACAGTATTACCTATAATTTTAACGAAAATGCCCAGATCAAAGGTGAGCCGCAGTATCTAGAAGAAGAAATTATGGCTATCCCGGAAACCCCACATGAATTTTTAAGTCAAAGGCAGCGGCCGGATTTTATGAACATTGCCGAACTTGATGCATACATCTTTAGACTTTCTAAAAGCGGTGCAGTTGCAGTAATCAGGAATCTTAAGGTTGACCTCTATCAAAGGTTTACCTCGCCATTCACCAGTAGCATCATTATACTCTTGGGTATACCCTTTGCCTTGATGATACGTAGAAGAGCGGTGGGTCTATCTTCCGTCGGCATCTCAATAATGATGGGTTTTTTTTATTATGTCTTGAATGCAATAAGCATTGC
>JAMWCK010000054.1 GCA_023819625.1 Candidatus Omnitrophota bacterium
GCCTCCCTCCCGCTCTTTACAATCACAGCAACGTAACCTTCTTTCTTTAATAGTTTCTGTAAACTCTTTGTTACAATCTCCTCATCATCTACCACCAGAATCTTCTTTGCCATTTTCTTAAGTCCTTTCGTCTGCCTTTTTCCCTTCCGACTTCGTAGGTCGGATAGGCAAGGGGTGGGGTTTTATCTACTGTCTTGTCCTTAACTGATGCGCCAAAGCCTGCCTTAGCCTCTTAAGGCCAGGGCTGATAATTACCGGATATTTATATTTTGAATAGACACTCCTTAATTCTTTAGGAAAGCGGGAGAGGTCATTTAAGAAGTCTTCTCTTATTTTATCCAAGGAAGGTGATTTATAAATCAATCTTCCATTCTGGACAACTTTTATTAAAAGGGGCCTACCTCTTATTTTCTCCTTCTCTAATCCTAAAATATCTTTTAAGTATCTTCCTTTTCTATCCTGAAGTCTAAAGACCTGCTTTCTTCCCGGATAGGTAACCTTACCCTGACTCAATTTCATTGTGGGTAAAAATCTTCCTCTCTCATCGGTTACCTCGCTAATTTTATAAATCACATCCAAGGCAGGTGCATCGATACTTACTCCCATATGCGTGCCCACACCAAAATTGTCTATCTTAGCGCCCCGGCGCAATAAGGCATCTATCTTAAATTCATCTAAATTTCCGCTGGCGAAAATCTTTACATAATTTAGACCGGCCTTATCCAATAAACTTCTGGCTAATTTGGATAAATTTACTAAATCACCACTATCCAACCTTATACCTTTAAGCCGAAAACCTTTTTCTTTTAGATATTGTCCAACCGCAAGCGCATTTTCAATCCCTTTACGCGTAACATAGGTATCTACAAGCAGTGTGGTTCGAGTAGGAAAGGTCTCGGCATAAGCCAGAAAACTATCCATCTCCTGCCTAAAGGACATAACAAAGGAATGGGCCATGGTTCCAATAACCGGTATGTTATATAGTTTCCCCGCTAACACACAGGAGGTGCCAGAAAACCCCGCAATATAAGCGGCACGTGCTACCTTTATCCCTGCGTCCTGGCCGTGGGTACGGCGCAAGGAAAAATCAAAGACCTCTCTTCCCCTTGCTGCCTCAACAATGCGGCTGGCTTTTGAAGCAATCATACTTTGTAAATTTACGGTATTAAGTAGAAAACTTTCCATAATCTGTGCCTCAATAATTGAGGCAGTAACGCGAATAACCGGCTCTTTAGCAAAAAAGATGGTTCCTTCGGGCATTGCCCAGATATCCCCCTGGAACTTAAAATTACTTAAATACTTAAGAAAATCGTCGGGAAAAAGTTTCTGTTTTCTTAAGTAATCCAAATCTTCTTTTGTAAACTTTAAGTTTTTTATGTAACTTAAAATATCATCCAGCCCGCAAAAGACAAGATAACTGCGATTTGGGGGGAGTTCTCTTGTAAACAAATCAAAGCTAGCCCGGGTCTTTCTTTTATAGGTAAAATAAGCACAGGCCATGGTCAATTCGTATAAATCTACTAAGAGACTAAGATTCATCTTATTTAGAGATAAGCTCCTGATATTGTTTCAGGGGAAAATAATTGTCTTTGAAAACAATATAGCCTTCCTTATTAATAAGAATATAGGTAGGTACACCAATTATCTCGTAGGTCCACGAAACATAAGTATCTTTATCTAAAAGTACGTGATAAGCGAGATTATAATCCTTAAGAAAATTTTTTACTTTATCAGGAGATTCTCCGACGTTTATGGCCAAAACCGCAAATCCATCTTCTGCCAAGGAAGCGTAACGGTTATTAAGTACCCTTAATTCCTTCTGGCAAAAAGGACACCAGGAGGTCCAAAAAAATAGAATTACGGGTTGCTTGCCTTTGTAGTCACTTAAACTAATAATATTTTGGTTTGTATCCTGAAGTTGAAAATCATCAGCAAGAAAATTTTCGGCTTCGGAAGTCAGAGGTTCTTTACTAAAACTATACGCAAAAAATAAAAAGATACTTAAGCCCACTAAAAATATTAAACTTAAATTAAGGTTCCGCTTCATTGCTACATCTTCTTTATACCTGAAATGATAAAATATGCTCCCATAATTACTAAAACAAGCGCACAAATTCGTTTCACATAAAGCATCCATTGCCCAGGCTTAGGCAAACTCAAAAGCAAACTGCTAAAACTTCCGATAAGAATTAAACTCAATCCCATTCCATAAGCAAAACTAAATAAAAGAAACATTCCGTAGAGAATATTCTTGCGCGTAATTAAATAAGTAAGGATTGTTCCTAATACAGGGGTAAGACAGGGCGAGACGATTAAGCCAGAAGTTAGACCTAAGAAAAAAGTGGAGATGTAATTTCCTTTTTCTTGTCTTGGAGACTTTGCAAAAGTAGGTAGGCGTAAATTAAAGATATCCAGCATAACTAGGCCAAAAAAGACTACAATCACACCCACCACAAAATAAGTCAGAGGATGCGTACTAACTGCACCAAATAATTTTCCGGTAAGGGAAGCGATTAGGCCTAAGAAAGAGTAAGTAATCGCCATACCGCTAACATAAATCAAACTTATGATAAACCCTTTTCGTCTTGCACCAAAGGAGGTAGCACCAATAATGCCGGCCGTAATCGGTAAAAGGGGATAAATACAGGGAGTAAACGAGATAAAAATACCGCTTAAAAAGGCCAAGAAAAAATCAAGCGGATTACCTAAGAGTTTCATCTATCCATTTTAAATAACGTTTATCGCCACCAAAAATACGAAAGGCAATAATCTCTGGCACCTCATAGCTATGCATCGTCCTGACTAATTTAATTATCTTGGTAAACTTTTTCTTTTGGGATTTAACGATAAGTAAGGCTTCTTTTGCCTTCTCTATTTTCCCTTTCCAGCAAAATATAGATTCTATTTTATCTACGATATTTACACAAGCAGCAAGCCTCTTTTCAACGAGCGCACGGGCAATGCGTCTGCCCTCTAATTTACTGGAACAGGTAATAAAAACTACAATCTGCATTATCCGTAAATTTTTTTGACTAATCGGGCTACACGGCTGCCTAATCTCTGGCACTGTCTAATGGACCGTCCATCTGGGGTACCCACAGCTACCGGTCCATAATGGTCGCCGTGGGGATCACCCTGAATAATCATCCCGTGAATAAGAAGGGCTTGGAGAATATCTAAGACTGTGGTCTCGTTTCCTCCGCCAATATTCGCACTAGAAGAAAACGCAGCGCCTACTTTACCATCTAATTTGCCGTGGAATTTCACGGAATCATCTAATAATTGTTTAATCTCTGCAGCCATCGTCCCGTAATAGGTGGGTGAGCCAATAATCAGACCCTCATATTTTAATAAATCATCGGCTTTTATATCTTTTAGCTCTTTTAAGTTTACCTCTATCCCTTCTTTTTCTACCCCTTCTTTAACTGCCTCAGCCATCTTTCGGGTATTTCCGGTCTGGGAAAAATAAACTACCAATATCTTTGCCATAACCACCTCCTTGTTAAGATAAGCAAAATTACTTGAGCATAATCACGGAAATCATTCTGCCACTGGCTCTTCCTTCCTTACGAAAAGAGAAAAACTCTGCATTTTGACAATATGTGCAGAAGCCACTATCAAAAATATTTTCTTCTTTTATACCACAAGATAAAAGCTGTCTTTTATTTAGCTCTATTAAATCCGGACAAGTTTCATCTGGCCGATAACAACAAATTCTAATTGCCGGACCAAAGATAGCATATAAATTTTTGGGGTCAGTATTTAATCTTTTCTGCATTAATTTAACGGTCTTACCACTGATATCCTGAAGTGTACCCTTAAAACCTGCATGCACCAGACCAATCGCCAGGGCCTTAGGGTCATATAAGAATATAGATAAGCAATCTGCAGTAAATACCGCCAAAGGTAAATTTTTTTCTTTGGTGATAAAGGCATCGGTATTGTCTATTGCACTAGCATAATCTAATGCTCCCTTTCCTCTGTCTTCTGCCTTGACATAGGTAATGTTGGCGGAGTGCGTCTGCTTCGCACAGACAAGACTCTGGTAATCAATGCCTAAAGCTTTAAGGAATTTATAACGGTTGGAAAGAGAGTTTGCGGTATCGCCGCAATTTAAAGACATATTTCCATCTGATCGTCTACTAAAGGCAATGACGAGGTTAGAAAAATTAAAATTTCCAAATGTAGAGAATTTATTTTTAATAACGAATTCTCCGACCAACTCTAACTCCTTTGCCTCCTTCTTATTTATTTTCTATTTTGATATTTGGAGGTGAGACCTCCGAATATATTGGAAATAAAGAAGATGTAACATTAATTTTTTTATTTATTCTATTAACTCGTTGCCTCCTTCTTCTATTTGTTTGGCTTCCTGGATATTTAAGAGTTTGGTGGAAAATTTCTCCAGCCGCTTTGCAGTATCGTCGTATTTTTTGGTGGCATTAGATAAATGCGCTCCTAAAAGTTCAAATTCTTCTTTAAATTTATCCATCTCCACTGATAAGGTATTTAAGTTTTTTAATATGACTTTGGCGTTTTCTTCTATCTTTAACCCTTTTAGACCAAGGCAGATTACCTGTAAATATGCATAAAAGGTATTGGGTGAAACCGGAATTACTTTTTTAGCCATAAAATAAGAAAAGAGATCCTCTGTAATTACAATTTCATAATAAACATTCTCCGCGGGTATATACATTAGCGCAAAGTCATAGGTATCTTCTGCCGGCAGGATGTATTTGGAGGCAATTTCGTCAATGCGCATCTTTATATCCTGAATGAATTTCTTACGAAAGGCATTCTTTGATTGCTCCTCCTTTGCCTCTTGAAATTTTTGAAAATTCTCTAAACTAAATTTTGCATCAACCGGAACTAAACGTTCACCTAATTTTATTACCGCATCCACTGTCTCTTGGGATTTAAATCTGTATTGTATCCTGTAATAATCTTTGGGGAGAATCCGGGATAATAAATTTTCTAAAAGCATCTCTCCCATTTCACCCCGAAACTTGGGGGCACGCAGAAGTTCCTGAAGACGAGAGATATCCTTGCTAATCTCAAGTATCTGGTTATTTGTCTGTTTAACTCTACCCAGCTCTTCTTTAATATTGCCGAAGGTAAATGCGGCTGTATTTAAGTTTTGGCTGATGATTTTATTAGCCTCCTGGAGGGCCTGCGTCATCTGGTTAAGTCGCTCATTAACCTGGGAGGAAATCCTTAGGACAATAAATATAATGACAAAAAAGAAAATAAAAGATAATCCTGCTATTAGCCAAAGCATAAGCTTTATGCTATACCTTAATTAAATTCGCCTAAAAATCCTACTTTACTATTTTATCAAACTCCTCTACACTCATTGCCGGAAAGGTAGTAAAAGAAATGCCGCTCATCTTTGTCAAGCCAACAGATGCCTGCATCGCCTCGGCAATGCCCGGAAAGTCTACCAACAAGGCCAAATCATAATTCCCTAGCAACGCATACATAGAATTAACGCGTCCTTTGCATCGCTTAATTAGGGCAACTGCCTTCTTTGTGCGCGCACCGGAAATCTCTTTTACTGCCTGAAGTGAGTATCTACCTAACAAGAGAAATTTTGCCATCTCTATCACCTCCTTTTTATATATTATACCACTTAAAATTTTCGCTTAAAGCAAATAATTCTCTTTTATCCGTTTTATACTTCTGAAAATATTGGTCTTGATTTCCGGACATACCCTCTCTAATTCTTTGATAATTTTGCTAATCTTTGTGCGGTTAGAGGTAAGGGAATTAGGGCAAGTGTATCTTTGGTCTGGAAACCTCGCCTCCTTAGCAAATTTTACAATCATCTCTTCCTCAACATAGGCAAGGGGACGGATAATCGTAATCTTGCCCTCAAATAACTCTTGTTTCGGACTCATTGCCGAAATCTCACCGTGGAAAAATAAATTTAATAAAATTGTCTCTACGATATCATCTTTATGGTGCCCCAAGGCAACTTTATTACAGCCAAAGCGGTAAGCCATCTCAAAGAGTGCCTTTCTTCTATTCCAGGAACACCAGAAACAGGTAGTATCTTTATTATCAATCTTTTTTAATGCCACAACCTTTTCAATATGGTAAGGGACCTTGATTTTCTTAAAATATTTCTCTAATTTTTTAGCGTATGACCGCGGATACCCTAAATCAATATGTACAGCCAACAGGTCATATTTTATGGGCACAAATAGACGGCGGTCATTTAAGATATGTAAAAGTGTCAGACTATCCTTTCCTCCCGATACCCCTACGGCAACCTTATCAGCGGCCCCTAACATTTGGTAATCCATAATTGCTTTGCCTACGCGTTTGGAGATATAAAATTCTGTACCTTGCAAAACAGCCATCACTTCTATTCTTACTTAAAAAGGGACACCATACTGATTGGCAGATTGGATTCCCCTAAAAGCGAATAAAAAATAGGGCAATTATCCTACTCCCCCAGAAAAGAGATATCAACGCTGCCAAGGAGAGAAATGGACCATAGGCAATAGTGTGGTCTTTTTTAATGATAAGGTTTATTATACCGACAATGGCGCCAAAAAATGGGGCGATGAAAAAGCTAAGGAGCGCCTTCTGCCAACCTAAAAATGCCCCAATCATTGCCAGCAATTTTACATCCCCTCCACCCAAAGATTCAGTCTCGCCCTGTATCGGAGGCCTTTTCAAAAGCTTAAAATAAAACAAATCAAATAACTTACCGGTTAAATAGATAACCGCGCCACCAATAATGATCCCCAAAAGAGAATTAATCATCGGCCGGGAATTATAAGTAAAAGGATTTATACTAAGGCCCTTAATACAATTTAAGATAAATCCCAAAAGAATCCCCCCTAAGGAAATCTCGTCAGGGATAATGCGATGTTTAATATCCACAAAACTGGCGATAATCAAAAGGCAGACTAATGAAAGATAAACAAAGAAATCGTAAGTCAAACCAAAATAGTCTAAAAGCGCAACAAACATCAAGGCGGTAAGAAGTTCTACGATGAGATACCTTAAAGAAATCTTCTGTCTACAGAAACGACATCTTCCCCTAAGCAGAAGATAACTAATAAAGGGAATATTGTCATACCAGGGGATTCTTTTTTCACATAATGGACAGTGTGAACCTGGCCAGACCACGGATTTACCTTGCGGCATACGATAAATACAGACATTTAAGAAACTACCGATAATCGAACCAAAAATAAAGGTAATGATTTTAGTTATCATATTTTCTCCTCGTTAAAATTGGTATTAGTATTAGGGACGCCCTTTTTTAGCCAAAGTCAAGGGTGTCCTCAACCGGGGAGACCCTCCTGATTAGCACAAAGGGTGTCCCTATAGTCTATATCCACTTTAAGGCCTGACGCATTATCGTAAGTGGCGCCTTTTTGTCTGTCCAAATTTCAAAAGAAAGCGCACCTTGATATAAAAGCATCCCTAACCCATTAGAAAATTTTGCCCCCTTTGCCTGGGCTAACTTTAATAATTTTGTCTGTGGTGGATTATAAATTAAATCGTAGATTAAAATATCCTTATGTATCAATTTCTCATCGATTAAACAGGGATCATTTTTTTTCATACCTACAGGTGTGGCATTAACCAAGAGATTGCTTTCGGTAATCTTTAGCTCAGCGATAGAGTGAGCGGCCTTAAATTCTTTATCCTTAAAAATTCTCTTAAGGTAACTAACCAAACTGAACAATTTAGATTCGTTGATATCATAAAGGGTAATTGTCTTCGCGTTGTTTTTTGCCAGATATACAGAAATCGCCCGCGCCGCACCTCCGGCACCAATAATTGCAATCTTTTTATTCTCAGGATTAAAATTTAAATCTTGGCTTAGGTGTCTTATAAACCCACTACCATCGGTATTGAAGCCCTCTAATTTTGAATCGGTAACCTTGATTGTATTTACCGCCCCGATTAATCTCGCCTCTTTAGATATTTTATCTAAAAAAGACAAAACCTTCTCCTTGTAAG